>JAXHTS010000049.1 GCA_034190085.1 Spirochaetota bacterium | reverse complement strand
CAGGTGTTGATTTAATGCAGATAGACGGTTTAAACAGTGTAAGTGTATTAACCCTTATATCCGAGACCGGTCTTGATGCAAGCAAATGGAAGAGTGAAAAGCATTTTACAAGCTGGTTAGGGCTAGCCCCCAATAATAAAATTTCAGGTGGAAAAATTTTATCGAGTAATACTAAAAAAGTAAAAAGCAGAGCTAATAATATTTTTAGAATGGCTGCTCAAAGTTTATTAAGAAGCAATAGCTATCCTGGTGGGTTTTATAGAAGACAAAGATATAGGCTTGGCGTAGAGAAAGCTATTGTAGCAACAGCACGAAAAATCGCAGTAATTTATTATAACATGTTAAAATATGGGCAATGGTATCATGATTATGGATGTGAACATTATGAACAACAATATAAAGAAAAAAATATTAAGTATTTGAAACTAAATGCCGGAGAACTTGGACTCGAATTGGTTGCAAAATCGGCATAATCATGAAGTTTATTGGAAGTTACAAAAATTGTTTCAAAACCGGGAGGACAGATCGCCCTATTGAAGCGAAGATTGCAATTTTTCAAAGAATCATCCCAGATTATTTTAGTGGAATTGTATAATTAAACCGTTTAAAATATCGATTTTGAGTCTATATGACAATTATTTTCTTCTGTAGGTCAGATTTCACTTTGGCAATCATTTCAGCCTTTTGTATCCCCCCTGAATGCAATTCCTTTAATAGACATGGAGCCTCAGCTTCTGGTAATCCTAATAATAGACCTCCAGAGGTTTGAGGATCAAAAATGATATCCGCTATCTCAGATTTTACATCCCTGTTGATAGAGCATAGTTTGCCAATATAATCCCTGTTTCTATACATGCCGCCAGGAATAAGCCCCATTGAAGCATAGCCCGCTGCGCTTGGAAGTATTGGTAGTTTATCTGAGTTAACAGTAATTTCAATATTATCGTTGCCAAGCATCTCCTTCAGATGCCCAATCAATCCGAATCCAGTTACATCTGTACAGGCATGAATAGTATAATTTTTCATTATATCGGAGGCAGTGTTATTCAACATAGTCATTGAGTTTATATATGCGGACAATATCTCATCCTCTGCAATTCCACCCTTAACAGCCGTGCCAATTATGCCTGTTCCAAGGGGTTTAGTAAGAATAATCGCATCCCCTCTCTTTAGACCATTGTTCTGAATTACCTTTTCCGGATGTACAATTCCGGTTACTGAAAGGCCATATTTTATTTCATTATCCTCTACGCTGTGACCGCCGAGAATTGCCACACCGGCTCTCTTTAGTATTGAGTGGCCGCCATTAATAATTTTGGCGAGTATATCCAAACTGAATTTTTTAGTAGGGAAACATACAATATTCAAAGCTGTTAGGGGCTTGCCTCCCATGGCATAAATATCTGAAAGACTGTTGCATGCAGCTATTTGGCCATAAATAAATGGATCGTCCACGATTGGGGTGATAAAATCGATGGTCTGAACTAACGCTATGTCATCTGTTAAACGATAAACACCGGCGTCATCATTTGTTTCAAGTCCAACGATCACATTATCATTTTCTGGAACCTCAAGGTTCTTCATAACCTTTGATAGATCCTCCGGACCTATCTTTGCAGCTCAACCGGCTCCTGTGACTGATTCAGTAAGGCGTACAGTATTTAATCTGGAATTGTTGCTATTGTCATTCATCTTTGGATCACCATATATATCAGTTGCTTAAGTTAAACTTAAATTTTAATACTTGAATCTAAACTGGACAAGCCAGAAACAAATGGAAAAAATTTTGACACGATCACAGGATGAACGGGATTGTTTTTGATTATCCAGTTGATCTAAATTTAATCCCCGTTCGAGAAAGTATTACAAATAAACCAATAAAATAGGTAATTCAAATTAACTGGATTATTTATATCTTTTTCCTGTAATCTTGTAATCCTGTCTGATTCTTTTTGTTTTTTTGCTAAAAAACACGAATCTTATGATTAAGGTACTAATATCTTTGCTAATTCTATATAATCTATAAATGACTGATATCATAAAATTCTATTTTGCCAACTAACTCATTCTCAACCTCCATCCTATGCTGATGTAGGAAACGAATGCATATACCGCAATTAGATCCTAAATGTCGCGGAACGGGAATTATCTTATGCGGTATGCCTGCTGATTTTAGTATCTTTTCCGATTTCATGGCATGGTTAACAGAATCAAACAATACAACGTAATAGTCATTTGAATCTATCATACAGTAACCAACCTTCCTGCACCAAGCATGGCTTCTGTAATATCGTACATGTTTGATACCTGTCCTGCGGCAATTTCATCGGTTAGTTTAAAATAATTCAAACAGGTTCCGCAAACCAGGATGTCTACTCCATTAGATTCCAATATCTGTAGATCCTCAATAACCTCCGAATCTTTAATAGTAAGCTTAACTCCAGAATTAAAAAATATTAATACATTTGGCCTTGATGAAGCCTCAATCAAAGTATGGATAAAGCTCCTTATTAAGATATAGCCCAGTTGCTCATCGCCTCTTCCCATCCTATCCTCTGATATAACTATCACAACAGAACCAGAGTTCGATCCTTGAATAGATTTTTCATTCGATTCTGAAATCCCTTTTGACTTCCTCTTGATGTGTATATGCGTATCCTCCTGCTTCCTTTCGATATTCACATCATATCCCCCACTTTCAGCCATTCGTGTAACGTTCTCAATCGCTGCTGAATTGTCGACAATAACAACCACAGTATCACAATCCTCAATTGCCTTTTTAGCTAATATTACGGGCTGTGGGCATGCAAGACCTCTTGCATCAATCTCTTTAGCCATGATATTCTCCTTTTTATTTATGCATAGTTGTATATTTTTTAATTGCTTCTAAGGCGAAATCCACATGTTCAATGGTATTGAAATATCCAAAGCTGAATCTGATTGTGCCTTTAGGATATGTGCCAATAGTTCTATGGGCTGACGGGGCGCAGTGAAGACCCGGTCTAACCATAATGTTGTATTTCTCATCGAATTCAAAAGCCAATTCTGAAGGATCAATGCCATCTATATTAAAAGAGACAACACTTGTTTGTTTTGATGCATCCTTCGTTCCGTATAATGTCACTCCGGGAATAGAAATTAGTCCATCTATAAACTTGTCAGCAAGCCTCATTTCCAAGTCCCTAATCTTATCTATCCCTATATTAAGAACATAACTAACACCAGCGAAAAGTCCGGCAAGACCTATAGTATTCGGTGTGCCAGATTCATATTTATCTGGTAGAAAATCCGGTTGTTCTTCAAGTTCGGATCTGCTGCCGGTGCCGCCTACTTCCAATGTATTTATCTCTTTTTCTAAATCTTTGCCAATAAACAGGCCGCCGGTTCCCTGTGGACCGAAAAAAGATTTATGACCAGAGAATGCGAGAAGATCGATCATCATATCTTTTACATCAATCTGTATGGCGCCGGCAGTCTGAGCAGCGTCAATACAAAATATTAAATCATATTCTTTAGCGATTTGAGCCACTTCCGCAATGGGCATAATAGTACCTGTAACATTTGATGCGTGGGTTAAGTAGATTGCCCTTGTATTATTCTTAATAGATGATTTAATATCCTGAGGATCCAGTTCTCCATTTGGAGAGCATTCAACAACTGATAGCTCTACCCCCCTTCGCTCCATCTCCCGGAGTGGCCTCATCACAGAGTTATGTTCCATGCTCGATGTAATTGCATGATCTCCGGCTTTTAACAATCCAAATATTGCGATGTTGAGAGCATAGGTAGCATTTTTCGTGAAGATTATGCGTAAGGGATCATCAATGTTTAGAAGCTCAGCAAGGCTCTCTCTAGTCTCAAATATCACTCTGCCTGCGTTAATGGATAATCTGTGGCCAGACCTGCCTGGATTTGCGCCTATGTTACGACTAAAATTGTCCATTGCGTTTAGGACCTCTTCAGGTTTGGGCCAGGATGTGGCGGCATTGTCGAGATAAATGATACCCATAGGAAAATTGAAATTTAATAGTAAATCATAGTAAATAGTATTTTGAATAATCCATCATGGAGGAGAATGGATTAAACAATGAAAGGCTATTATTGCTCGATGCTAGTATTATTCAGCTTTGTCTTAATTATATACTAATTGAAGAAATTAAATGTCAAGATAAAATCAAGATATTGATACTTGATATTGATAATTTCAATGGTTGAATTAATAAAAATAAATAGAAAATATAGTGATAACTTTAGAGTAATGCCAATCAAATTTTACCCTTTGGCTATAAAGGTCTTTACAATATTCCCAGAGATTGTTATGTTATTATAGAAAGGGAGTTAAGCAAAGAGGTGTCGATTATCCTATGAAAAAAAATACAATGTATAGAGAAAAGCTTAAACCTGCGGTAGATAAACCGATCTTACTCTTGCTGGCCGGGCTCTTATGGCTATGTGTTGGATTTATGCTATTATCCTCCTCATATTCCTGGCTAAGTGTTTATGAAGGCAATAACTCTATTTTTATTGTGATAAGCATTGCTGTGGCACTACTTATACATCATTTTGGATTCTTGAGGATTGTAGACGACAATTTGGGAAGAATACTCCCTATGGAAGGGAAGAGGTGCTTGTTCTCTTTCATCCCATGGAAGAGTTACATAGTTATTATCATTATGATTATTATGGGTGCATTATTACAGCGCTCCACTATACCAAAGCAATATCTATCAATATTGCATACTGCCATTGGCTTAGCGCTTATACTATCGAGCGTTCGATATTTACGATTCTTTTGGAAACAATTAAGAAAAGGCTCTTGAATAATTATCAGGCTCTTTCTCTATTTCTCAGGTGCAAATTGCTATAGAATAATTATTCTTAATTCTTGACAAAATTATGTTGGAATATTATAACGATGGCACTCATACTCGATATTTTATTTATTCTGTTGTATAAAAATGCAATGCGGATCGTAATATTGATAGAGGATTTATTTTCTAATTTTGCAATTTTTTATAGAAAATGGTGAGTATAATAAATCTGAATGAGAGAATACCAGTTTACTCAAGTAAATACTTGATTTGCTTCTAAATTAAGATTACCTTAAATACGAGTGTCGATTCAAGAGGTTAAATTTGGATCATTAATGGAGATATTAACATGACTTCGCTGAGGAACATTTTTATTTGCCTTATATTTATGCTAATCCCAGTTATTATTTCTTGTGACAAGGGAGATGAAGATCTTATTAGATTTAAGGTAACCTGCACTGGGCAGTATTCATTAATTTTTTCAATTGATGGAGATCCTGATTTTGTATTTGATGAATTAGAAGGTAATTTCTATTTTCCAGAATATGATTTAGATACACTCGAAATAACAGCCACTAGAGAAAACCAGGCAGATTCATTAGGAGTTGTAATATATAGAGATGATGTAATTACAGTTGATGAAAGTCTTGACGCTAGTATATCAAGTAGCGATAGTGATGCAGTCTCTATGAGTATTCATATTGTATATACATATACTGAGGAGGAGGAAACAACTACAACATCTGATGATGAAACATAGATTTTTTTAATAAAATATCATGCTGAATATTGATATACAGGATGCAACAAAGGCCTTAACCATAGCACGCTCATTAAAGAAATACACCCCGCCCTTTCAAATAGTTGATGGATACAGGCTTATTGATAATGGCGTTGATCCGGAAGCGACTGTACAGATTGAAGCAAATGGTAATTATATTTACGAGGCATCAACTGGCAAGGGTCCGGTTGATGCGCTTGCAAAGGTATTGAAAAAGGCTCTAACCCCACTCTTTCCTAAAATAGATAATGTAGAGCTTATTGATTATCGGGCTAATATACTGGATGCTCAGCGGGGCACCAGCACAGACGTTGAGGTTACTATTATATTCTCTGATGGGGAGGACGTGTGGAGGGTATATTCTCTTTCTGAAAACATCAATGCTGCCTCATTTCGTGTCCTCCTTGATGGATTCGAGTATGCAATATTAAAGGAGGTTATGAAATAGCCTCAATTTAGGTCATTTAAAGATCGACATATCTCCTCCTGCTCCTTCTCCTGTAGATAGGGATGCATTGGGAGGCTGAATATCCTTTTGGCAATCTCTTCACTTACTGAAAAGTCACCCTCTCTATAACCAGAGTTTTGGAATACCCGCTGAAGATGAAGGGGCTTCGGGTAGTATATCATTGTAGGAATTCCCTTGCTTTTTAGTATATTGATTATTTCATCCCTTTTAGGATGCATTACTGAATACAACGCCCAGGCTGGTCTATTGCAATCTCTAACATAAGGCACCTCTACTAAATCTTTCAACAATTTATTGTATCTCTCTGCCACCCTCTGTCTCATATTCATCTCTTCATCCAGGAGCTTCAGTTTTGTAAGTAGTATTGAAGCCTGGATTGTGTCAAGCCTGCCATTTATTCCAATTCTAACATTATCATACTGGTCTTTACCTTGTCCATGCTCCCTTATTGAGATGAGCTTTTTGTAGAGTGCTTTATTATTGGTAAATATCATGCCTCCATCACCATAGCAACCGAGAGGTTTTGTAGGATAAAAGCTTGTTGTTGCAACATCAGCAAGGGAACAGGCTTTTTCTCCCTTATATGACGCGCCAAAACTCTGTGCAGCATCCTCAATGACAAAGAGGTGATATTTCTTTGCAATTCTGTTTATCTCATCGTAATCAGCGGTCTGCCCAAATAGATCAACAGAGATTATACCCCTTGGTCTGATCTTGTTCTCCTTTATGGTTCTCTTAATAGTCTGTTCGAGTTTTTGGGTATCAATGTTAAATGTATGAGGATCGATATCAATGAGAATGGGGGTCGCTTTTAACAAATGAACCATTTCAACGGATGCGATGAAGGAGAATGAGGTTGTGAATATTCCATCACCAGGATCAATGTCAAAAGCCATGAGGCTCATAAGAAGGGCATCTGTTCCGCTTGAAACGCCCAGTGCGTATTGTACATTAACATAACTCGAAAGCTGTTCTTCAAGTTCCTTCACTTCCGGTCCATTTATATACCTTCCATGTTTTAGGACTCGTTTTATATGCTCTTCAATGCTGTCCCTAATTCTATTTTGTTGGATTTCTATTCCTACGAATTTCATCAGAATTTCTTGTTATTATAATTTAATATTTAACATCTATTAATCTATGCTAAATCAAAAAGATTATACAACATGTAATGAGACCTATGGATTTCAAGCGTTTTTCTATATTTGATCTGGATTTTATGTATCTTTCGAGTTAGTCCTACACTTTGAGAACCTGCCTTTCTATTTATTCCCCGCCAGCGCAGGAGAATACACTACTTCCCCTGATATTATTTGAGAATCAACAGTTATATATATGCAATTAGTCAATAATTGATAAAATTTTATGATTACTTTGATAATTTTTAATGTTAGTGATCAATTTTAGCTTGCTATGACTTCTATGATTATATTGAATATTATTGTTCTATATCACAAATAATTAATCAAACTATTACATTTGTGAAGGATACTATATTTAGCAACGAATAGAGAGGTGAAAGGAATAATGGCAAGAATATACAATTTTGCGGCAGGTCCATCCACACTACCATTACCGGTTTTAGATGAGGCTAGAGATAAATTAGTGGATTATGAGGGATCAGGCATGTCGTTGTTAGAAATGAGTCATAGGGGTAAAATATACAGTAGGGTACACGATGAGGCGATATCATTGTCGCGTGAGATATTAAAAATTCCGGATGATTTTCATATTCTCTTCCTGCAGGGTGGGGCAACGCTACAATTTGGGATGATCCCCATGGCTTTCTTAAAGGATGGGATGAAGGCTGACCATGTATTGACCGGATCCTGGTCTAAGAAGGCTCTTGATGATGGCAGGAATATTGGGCAAATTAATGTAATTTGGGATGGCAAGAATGAGAATTATTCAAGAATTCCAACTCAAAAAGAGCTGCACTTCACAAGGGATGCGGTTTATGTTCACATCTGTTCAAATGAGACAATAGGTGGAATTGAATGGGATTATTTCCCTGATGCTGGTGAAATACCAGTTGTAATTGATATGTCCTCAGATATTATGTCTCGTCCCTTGCCATGGGAAAGAATTGACATGATCTATGCTGGAACACAGAAAAATCTGGCTCCATCTGGGATGGCATTAGTAATAATTAGAAAGGGCTTTGTAGAGAGAGCTAGAAGAGATCTGCCTGCATATTTTAGGTATGATCTACATATTGAGAAGGATTCTCTATATAATACTCCACCATCCTTTGTCATATGGATGATGAATCTAACCCTAAAATGGATAGGGTCAATAGGTGGCATGAATGAGATAGAGAGACGAAGAGATGAGAAGGCAGGAATGCTATATGAATTGATAGATAATTGCGGAGGATTCTATCGGAATCCGGTTGATATTAAGAGCAGATCAAAGATGAATATTGTATTCCGTTTGCCAGATGAAAAATTGGAGAGCAATTTCTTAGAGGAAGCTGAGAAGGAGGGGTTGAGCGGCCTGAAAGGACATCGGTCTGTTGGTGGATGCAGGGCCTCAATATACAACGCTATGCCTGTGGAGGGAGTTCGGGCTTTAGTAGATTTCATGAAATATTTTATGAAAAACAATGGATAATAGAGGGCTAGTCAATACTCACAAATCTTGGATTATATCTCATGTAGATAGCAAAAATTTCAACAATCTTCTCCCACAATCGAGTATAGATTTGTTTGTTTAACCCTCAAGTGATGAACTGCTTGGGCTTGATATTGCAAGCTAGGGCAGTCAAATTATAGCGGAAGGGATTAATAAAGAGATGAACCTCAAATTAGTTTATAAAGAAATAATTAATCTTCGAAAACGGGAAGGACATAGACCATGGGGATTTTATGAAGTGCTTTCAGACAAGGAGGATCATAAGGTTAAGCGAATAACCGTATATCCTGGGAAGCGGTTAAGCTTGCAAAGGCACAAGCATAGGTCGGAGCACTGGCATGTGGTTGATGGAGCTGGGCTGGTCACATTAAATGATAGGGATGTTGATATATCTGGCGGCGAATCTGTTGATATTGGCAAAGAGACACTTCACAGGATTAAGAATATTGGGGATAGCAATCTCGTATTCATAGAGGTACAGCGAGGGGATTATTTTGGTGAGGATGATATCGAGCGATTCGAGGATGATTTTGGGAGGGCGTAATTGTTTACAAGGATCATTGATGTTATAATATTTATATAACCATGAAGTCAAACCAATACAACAGCTCTAAAATATCTTTTATCCTATTCCCAATAATTATAATCAATTTTTCATGTAAATTCCGCAATATTCGACCCATGCCAAAGGGAGGAGGTTGGATCAAATGTAATATCTGCGAGGGTTATGGGACTATCGAGATATATAAATCAAAAGGTTTAAATTACGGTGAAAGGGATCAAGAATTAGAAGAAAGCGTGGGATGTTGCTTAGAATCTTTCTTAACATTTAGTAGTAAAGATGAAGAATATGAAAGGAGTGTTGAGGAACAGAAACGGCAGGGTACTTACAGAGATCCACCTCCTACTAGTAAGAATTATGAAGTAGAGTATATCAAATGTAAAAAATGCAAAGGTGTTGGCTGGATTAAATAATTATAGTGTATTAAACGTATTGTTCATTAAACCAATTTTATTGATTTTAGCAAGTGTGAGGGGATGAAGACTCAACATAAGGTAATTATTGGTGATTCAAGGCAGATGCAGGAGGTAATTGATGAATCTGTTCATCTTATAATTACCTCTCCGCCATATTGGCAATTGAAAGACTATGGAGATGTTAATCAGATTGGCTATAATGATACTTATGAGGATTATATAAATAATCTTAATTTGGTATGGAGGGAGTGTCATAGAATTTTACATAATGGATGCAGATTGTGCATAAATATTGGCGACCAATTTGCGCGTTCTGTTTATTATGGGAGATATAAGGTAATCCCAATAAGAACTGAGATAATCAAGTTTTGTGAAAGTGTTGGCTTCGATTATATGGGAGCCATCATTTGGCAAAAGGTTACCACCTGTAACACTACTGGCGGCGCTAGGATAATGGGATCTTATCCCTATCCCAGAAATGGAGTTTTAAAATTAGATTATGAATTTATTTTAATTTTCAAGAAATATGGGAATCCCCCATCAATCTCAGAAGTGATAAAGGAGCAATCAAGATTGACAAAGGAGGAGTGGAATCAATATTTTATCGGTCACTGGAATTTCCCCGGGGAGAAGCAGAATGGACATGTAGCCATGTTTCCTGAGGAATTACCGAAACGACTCATAAAGATGTTCAGTTTTGTTAATGACACAATTCTTGATCCCTTTCTGGGAAGCGGGACTACTTCATTGGCTGCAAAAAAAATTAATAGGAATTCTATCGGTTATGAAATAAATGAAGATTTCATACCAAATATTGAAGAAAAATTAGGGGTTAATAATTCTGATATACTAATAGATGCGAGTTATGAATTGGTAAACCAAGGAGGAAAGGGATTGGATTTGGGGGATGAAATTAGTAAGTTGGATTATATTTTCAAGGATCCGATAAAACTTAACAAAAAGATAGAGCCTAAAAGGGGAAAATTTACCTCGAAGATTGATGATTCTCATTCTGCTTCGGAAACATATTACAGGGTGAAGCAAATAATATCTCCGTCAATTCTGGTATTAAATAATGGACATAAGGTTAGATTGCTTGGAGTAAGGGAGAAGTCATCTAATAACGCAGAGGCTATACGTTATTTACAAGAGAAGGTGCGTGGGGAAAGGGTGTTCATCAGGCTTGACGATGTAAAATACGATAATGAAGAAAATCTATTCTGCTATCTCTATTTGAGCAACAAAACATTTTTGAATGCTCATCTAATAAAACATGGTTTCGTTGATGTGGATATTGATTTTGATTATAAATATCGATCCAAATTTCTTGATCTTTTGAATAGGGAGAGGTAGATATCTCATACCTCGCTAATAATACATTTCAAGAGGGACATTGCCCAATCTATTTAGTAACGATCAGTATTAACGAAAAGTCCATTTAATTATATGGTTGACATGTTTCTGTATATTATTTAAGAATAAATTATAAGTAAATTGATAGAATTCGATCATTAACTTATATATATTATTAATAATACTTGGAGGAAAGATGAAAGAGAAGGTGGAGGAGTTGTTAAAAAAGATTCGACCCTCATTACAGGCTGATGGTGGAGATGTGGAGTTTGTTGATGTTACTGATGATGGCATTGTAAAGGTGAGGTTGCAGGGGGCTTGTTCTGGTTGTCCTATGAGCCAAATGACTGTTAAAAACGTAATAGAGAAAAAAATTAAGGAGTCAATTCCTAGTATTAAGGAAGTGGTTACTGTATAAATATTGAAGTTTAACCTTAATGTTACAATACGGTTTTTGGGATCACCAAGTTAGGGAAGGGTCGCATTATCGCCCTTCCTAAAATTCTTCTTCAATAAACGAGTCATGTATATATGAGAATCCTTTATTAACCACAGCTAACCTATTGGCCTGCACATAAATTCTAAACCACAATTTCCCCTTTCACTATAAAATATAATGGTTAATATAGCCATTATTTGGTATAAAATGTTTTAAGGGATCATCCCTTTTGATCTACAGGCAATAATATTATATATTGTTGAAACCTATGCCTTTCCGATATAACGAATAGAAGCTATTCATATTTTATAGTAGGTGTAATGATGATTTACTATTTAATTGAGTGATGATGCTACTCAGTTAAATATTCATTAATCAATTGTGGATATTCCTAAAAAGAATATGAAACACTTATACATATTTATACTTATATCCATAGTATTCTGTATATCCTGTTCTCAATCAGCTCATATAACCAAAAAAGGATGGATGTTTCATGATGGCTATAGAGATCGGGTAGTGCGTATTGCGAAAAAGTATATGGGAATAAAATATAGAGATGGTGGAAAGACGCCATGGGGATTCGATTGTTCTGGGTTTGTTATGTTTGTATATGGAAAGAGTGGGTTAAATATTCCGAGGACAGCCATAAAGCAGTACCGATCAGGCAGAAAGATTGATATTTCACATGCAAAACCAGGCGACCTCGTTTTTTTTAATATATACAGGAATAGAATATCTCATGTTGGTGTATATTTAGGGGATTACAGATTCATCCATTCACCAAGCAAAGGTAAAAAGATATCCTATGCCAGTATGAGAAATCCATATTGGAGAAATAGATATGTTGGAACTGTTACATATGTTAAGGAGTAATTGAACTTGACCATTCTCTTTAACATATCTTTAATCATGTATTGTAGTAAATAAATTATTAGGAGATTAGCTTCATGAAAGAACAAGTACTCTTTGAAGTAAACAGCAGGATTGCAACAATTACTCTCAACAGGCCGGAAAGAAGAAACGCGATAAATCAGGAACTGCTAAAAAATCTTTATAACTATATTGATGAGGTCTCTTCCAATAAAGACATTGGGGTTGCTATTATTACAGGAAGAGGGAAATCCTTTTGTTCAGGAATAGACCTTGATTGTATTGAAACAGATAATCTCTTTAATCCTCGTAATGATGGGATTGAGCTACCAATGGTGTTTGGATCATGCCACAAACCAATTATAGGCGCTATAAATGGTCATGCAATTACAGGTGGTTTAGAGATTGCACTAAATTGCGATTTTTTAATAGCATCAGAGGATGCATATTTTGCTGATACTCATTCAAGGGTTGGCATTCAACCCGGATGGGGGATGTCTCAGCTTTTACAACGTGCTGTTGGGATCAGGATGGCCAAACAGATGTCTTTATCATGTAATTTTATCAATGCTGATGAGGCTCTACGATGTGGACTAGTTAATGAGATCGTACCTCAGGAAAGACTCATGCAACGAGTACAAGAGATAGCAGCGGACATAATATCAGCGAATCAGGACATGATAGTTATAATGAAGGATTTAATTGATAGGGGGAATAGAGTTACTCTAGCTGAGGGTCTTGCATTAGAGCGTAATAGCTTTCTGGAAAAAGTAAGGCAATTTAATCAAGATGGATGAGGATATCTAATCTTAAAATTTAGATGGATTATATGATAGATACTCAATTGTCTCATTAAAATGAAGAGAGATTATTTTCACTTTACTCTGATTATTAAAATTAATATGCAAGGTGAAGAGTTTAATTGTTAATTATTATAAGACAAGGGATATTACTTATGGTGAGTGACATATATTTCTTGACAAATAATATGTGAGAATATCATATGTAGTTTATAAGGGGTTGATAGAGATTTATGAAAATTGGAATATATCCTGGGTCTTTTGACCCCGTCACGAATGGACACTTGGATATAATTAGGCGAGCAAATAAGATATGTGATAAAATAATAGTTGCAATAGGAATTAACAGCGCTAAAAGGTCGCTATTTACCATAGAAGAGCGCATAGAGATGTTGAGGGAGAGTTGCTATTGTAATGATATAGAAGTCCAGAGAATTGAATTAACAGCATTCGAAGGATTACTGGCAGATCTTTGTAAAAAGAAGGGAGTGGATTTTATTATACGAGGGATAAGATCTGTAGTAGACTTCGATTATGAATATCCTATTTGTTTGATGAACAGAAGATTGGCTCCTGATGTGGAGACAATTTTCATAATGTCAGATAGCGAATATTATTTTATATCCTCTAGCATAGTGAGAGAAGTAGCTAGCTATGGTGGAGAGATTTCCAGCCTTGTGCCTCCATTCGTTAATAAAAAGCTTACAGAAAAATTTCCCAGGTAACTCAATATAATAAACAACCAGGAGGAGAACATACTAAATACACTAAAGGAGAGAGTTAGGTCTCGTCCCAAGAGTATTGTTTTCCCTGAAGGAGAAGATCTCAGAGTGATGATTGCTGTGTCAATGCTCAACAGGGATAATCTGATCAAGAAGGCAGTACTCATTGGGAATAAGGGAAAAATAATCGAGAATGCAAGATCAACCTCTACTGATATGGATTGTATTGATATTATAGATATAGAAAATGATAAGGTTGATAGGAAGTATAGAGATGCATATCAGAAGGCAAGGAATTTAAGCGTTCTCGAAGGGGAAAGATTGGATGAAGCCATGATGGATCCTGTTATTGTTGGCGCTCTAATCTTAAGTCTTGGTGAGGTTGAAGGTTTTATAGGAGGATTGCAGACTATTACAGCTGACATCTTGAGTACAGGCATTCAAATCATCAAGGCAGACAGAAGAATTGGTGTGGTTACATCACTCTGTTTAATACAGACTGAAGATAAGAGTATAGGTGAGGATGGGTTTTTTTTAATTGCTGATCCAATAGTAAATCGTGACCCGTCTGTTGGTGTATTATGTAAAATTGCAGAAGCATCTGCGAGGTTTGCCAGAGAGTTTCTGAAGATTAAACCGAGGATCGCATTTTTATCCTATTCTACAAGAGGGAGTGGCATTGGCAAATCAGTCGATAAGATGAGGATAGCTTCAGAGAGGTCAAAGACATATATGCCAGAGTTAATTATAGATGGTGAATTACAATTCGATGCAGCAGTAATGCCGGATATTGCAAGGATAAAGGCTCCTGATAGCCCTTTGGAGGGAAGAGCAAATATACTTGTATTCCCAAATCTAAATGCTGCTAATATCGGTTCTAAATTGATACGAATTTTTGGTAAGGCAAAGCTGATTGGACCAATAATATATGGATTAAATAAGCCATATAATGATATATCAAGGGGGGCAGATGAATCAGATGTTTATGATTTAGCCATTATCACCCAATTGCAGCATAAGTAAACCCTAATGCGAGTTTCGTTCTTTTAAATTATGAATTATTTAGTATTAAGGAGGGTAATATGGAATTCAGAACAATCCTCCTGATTATAGCTCTCCCTATTATGGGAATAATGGGGTATGCATTAAAGGCATATCTTGGAAGAATAAAATTGAATTCTGCTGAGGCACAGTCTCAAAAGATTATTCAGGATGCAGTCAAGGAGGCTGAGAGTAAAAGAAAAGAATTGTTAATAGAGGCTAAAGATCAACTTTTAAAGGAGAAAAATCTCTTTGAAAAAGAGATGAGAGATAGGAGACAAGAGCAACAGTCTCTTGAGAGAAGACACCATCAAAGAGATGAATCTTTAGATAAGAGAGAGGAACAGATAAAGAGAAAAGAAAAGCTTATTCAAATAAGAGAGCATGAAAATCAGGAAAAGGAAGAAGAACTTCATAGAGAATTTGATAGGCATAGAAAAGAATTGGAAAGGATTTCAGGGCTTTCCGTTAAAGAAGCAAAAAAGTTGCTTTTGAAGAACCTTGAGAATGAGGTGAGATTTGAATCCATAAAGATAACAAATAAGATAGAGGAGGAGGCCAGATTAGCCGGCGAGAAGAAGGCTAAAGAGATTTTAATATCCGCTATTCAGAGGAGCGTCTCTGACACTACCTCAGAGAGCACCATAACGACCGTGATGTTACCTTCTGATGATATGAAGGGTAGAATAATTGGACGAGAGGGTAGAAATATTAGAACTCTGGAGAATCTTACAGGTATAGATATGATAATTGATGATACACCGGAGGTTGTAATCATCTCTGGATTTGATCCTGTAAGGAGGGAGATTGCCAAATTATCTCTTGAGAGACTAATCCAGGATGGGAGGATTCATCCAGCAACAATTGAGGAAGTGGTCGAAAAGGTTACTAAAGGTATAGATGAGTCAATGTTGGAAGAAGGCGAAAAGGCTGCCTTTGATTTGGGTATTCCAGGACTTTCAAGGGAGGCGCTATATAGTATAGGCAAACTAAAATATAGAAGAAGTTATGGACAGAATATGCTAGTTCATAGCAGGGAGGTAGCAAATCTATCTGGGATTATGGCAGGAGAAGCGGGTCTGGATGTTCAGATTGCGAAGAGAGCCGCCTTGCTGCATGATATTGGCAAGGGTAATATCTCCGAGGGCGAGGGGGCTCATGCTATTCTTGGCGCAGAGATGGCCAAGAAATTTGGAGAGAGTGAGAAGGTAATAAATATTATTGCATCACATCATAACGATAAGGAACCCGAGTCCTTTGAGGCTGTGTTGGTTCAGGTTGCAGATGCCATATCAGCTTCCAGACCAGGGGCTAGAAGGGAATCCCTTGATACGTACCTGAAAAGACTAGAAAATTTGGAAAATATTGCTTCCAGCTTTAAGGGGGTAGAGAAGTGTTATGCTATTCAGGCTGGCAGGGAGATAAGAGTAATGGTGGCGAATGATGTTATCAATGATGAAAAAGCGCAAAATCTGGCAAGAGACATTGCAAATAAGATTGAATCCGAATTGAAATACCCAGGGATAATTAGGGTGATGGTTATAAGAGAGACTAGAGTTGTTGATTATGCAAAATAGAAACTCGCAAAACCGATGGGAGCAATGGGTTGTCTATAATGAAAATTGATTATTATCTACATGCTAAGTCTTTTTTTTATTTTCAAATCTAAAGGGGAGACACCCGCCTATCAGTTCATTTCTGTGTATCATCATTGTTGATATAGTAGCCACAAAATTACAAAATCATGGAGAAATAAATCAAAATCATCATATGCCTTTATGATTTTGTGACTCAGTTCCTTTAAGCTATTACCTTACACATAATAGCTCTTAACTATGTAATCATTCACTACATAAATTTATCAAGTTGAAATTTTTAGGGAAATTATAGGTGTTATTGGATTCGATAAAAAATATTTCAGATTTTCGAAAGCTGGATGTTCAAGAGCTTAACACTCTATCCAACGAAATTAGAGAGTATATAATTGATGTAGTATCAACCAATGGTGGTCATTTATCATCTTCTCTGGGTGTGGTAGAATTGACAATCGCACTGCACTATGTATTAAACACACCCAAGGATAAGATCATCTGGGATGTAGGGCATCAATGTTATGCTCATAAAATTATTACTAACCGGAAGAATGAGTTTGAACAATTAAGACGGTTTGGAGGCATAAGCGGCTTTCCAAAGATTTCTGAATCCCTTTTTGATGTCTATAATACTGGTCATAGCAGCACTAGCCTCTCTTTGGCTTTGGGAGAGGCTGTTGGCAGGGATTTATCCAGAGAAAAGTATAAGGTAGTAGCAGTAATCGGGGATGGTTCATTAACTGGCGGTATGGCATTTGAAGCCCTAAATCAGATCGGTCATATGAAAAGGGATATTATCATCATCTTGAATGACAATGAGCACTTTATTTCAAATAATGTTGGGGCGCTGTCAAGATCTTTGATGCGAATGATAACTGGTTCGCTCTATAACCGCTTGAGAAAACGCTCATATGAGGTAATAAAGAGGATACCAAGGTCTGGTCATTCAATCTATGATTTTTTCTACAGGATGGAAGAGAGCCTGAAGGGTATGGTGATACCTGGCATATTCTTTGAGGAGTTGGGGATAAGATATTTCGGGCCGATTGATGGTCATAATATAAAGCTATTGATTAATATCATATCGAGAATAAAGCAGATAAACTCCGGTCCCAGAATATTACATGTGATAACTAAAAAGGGTAAGGGTTATGATCCTGCGGAAAGGAATCCGGCGAAATTTCATGGAGTGGGTCCATTTGACAGGAAGGCTGGTGTTTCGAAGAGTAGTAAAAAGTTATCATATTCAGAGATTGTAGGGAAGACATTGGCAGAGATTTCAAAGAGTGACAAAAAGGTTATTGCCATCACTGCTGCAATGAAATTGGGGACTGGGCTATATGAATTTGAAAAAAGGGCTCCTAATAGATTTTTTGATGTTGGGATAGCAGAGCAGCATGCAATAACATTTGCCGGCGCCCTTGCCTCCAAGGGATTAAAGCCCTTTGTTTCAATTTATTCGACCTTTTTGCAGAGGGCAGTGGATCAATTAATTCATGATATCGCAATCATGAATCTGCCAATAAGGCTTTTAATAGATAGGGCTGGAATTGTTGGAAGGGATGGCGAAACACATCATGGACTTTTTGACATTAGCATAATTAAGAGTATTCCAAATTTTGTATTCTTAGCCCCCTCCAATGGAACAGAGTTAAGGGATATGTTATACTTTGCATATGAATACAATGATGGGCCAATAGCAATACGATATCCTAAGGGAAACGCAAATTCGGATGAATTGAAAGTTAATGAATTCAACGAGTTTATTTTAGGCAAATCAAAGAGATTGACCAATGGGAAGGATATCGCAATTTTCGCTCTTGGTGATATGGTAGATATAGCGCTGCAATTGAATAAGTTACTCAAAAGAGAGGAAATAGGAAGCTCCGTTGTTAATCTTTTATCAATAAAGCCATTGGATATAAAGGGCATTGAGAGGGTGATTCGCAACACACGTTACTTTGTTACAATGGAGAATGGCAGTATAGTTGGGGGTATAAGCGAATACATTATTGCAAATATAGATGGATGCTTGAGGGATAAATTTTTATTTCCCATTGGATTCCCTGATGAGTTTATTACACATGGTGATAATGCAGATCTATTCAAAAAATATGGCATTGACTCTGGTTCTCTTCTTCAAAGATTATTGACTTTAGTTAATCAGAAGAATGATTATGAAAAAGGGAGTAAGGCTTGACGCCTATCTAGTAGAAAATAGAATTAGCCGGTCTATAGAGAGTGCAAAAAGAGAGATTATTACTGGCTGGATAAAAGTAAATGGAGAAACAGTTAGAAGGCCTTCAGAAATTATTTCCGGAAATGAGACAATTACCTCAAAAAGACCTGGCGGGATATTCGTTAGCAGGGGTGGCGACAAGCTTCAGCATGCAATCGAATACTTTAAAATTACTATTAAGGATAAGGTAGTTGTTGATCTAGGGGCTTCAACAGGTGGATTTACTCATTGTCTCTTGCTGAATGGGGTATCAAAGGTCTATGCGGTTGATGTGGGTTATGGACTGTTGGATTATAGTTTAAGATATCAACCAAGGGTAGTAGTGAAGGAAAGAACAAATGTTAGAAACCTTACACGAAAAAGCTTTGATGAATGCATAGATTTTATTACCCTTGATCTCTCGTTTCTATCCTTACTAAGGATTTTTGATAAGATAAGGGAGATATTTATTCCTGTTGAGGGGATAATGCTGATTAAACCTCAATTTGAGGCTATGTCTTATGAGTTGTATAGGGGAGTGGTCATAAGGGAAGAGGATCATAAAAGTATCCTGCTACGAGTCATCAATTCTCTTATAGATCAAATGATCACTTTCAAGGGAATTACCTATTCGCCAATTAAGGGCCCAGCAGGAAACATTGAATATTTTCTCTACTTCGATATCGGATATGATAATTACAATGCATCAAGATATGAGGTTGAATCAACTATTATTGATGTAGTTGAGGAATCTCATTTTGTATTAAACAAGCATAATAAGGGTGTAACATAATCCTTATTATCTATTACTTGTAGTATTGATGCACAATAAGAAATGGATAAAAGATCAAGTATATAATCAATACCCGACATTGGGACAGCGCTATTTCAGATGGATTGAATATTTACTCAAATGTATGTTTTCCTTAAGCATGTGTTGCCGGAGATGGATTTGCTAATGTTGAAGGACTAGGTCTGTCATTATTCATTCACTCAGCCTACTATCATGTAATCATATATTCGGATATGATTTTATAAATATTTCGATAGAGTGAGTAATAATATCCAACTTGTCAGATATTAAAGGGTTAAGTAAAAAAGTATAACTGACATCCATATGAATGCTTTTTTTTTTGATAGGGATGGTACTCTGAATATTGATCCAGGGTATATTGATAATCCAGAAGATATGCAACTCTTTCCTAGGGCATTTGATGTGTTGAGATATATTAAATCCTTGGGATATGGAATATTTATAATCTCCAATCAATCAGGGATAGGGAGAGGATTGATCGCACCGGAGGATTTTAGAAGGGTAAACAACAGATTTTTAACATTGGCCGGAGGTTATAATATAGTCGATGATATTCTATTCTGTCCGCATACACCTATAAACAATTGCCCCTGTAGGAAACCCAAGACACTTCTTTTAGAGATTGTAAAGGAACGCTACTCCATAAATTGCGATGCCTCCTACTTCGTTGGCGATAAAATCACAGATATCGTTTGCGGCAAGAGAGCAGGACTAAGAACAATTATGATATACTACGGCAATAACCTTGAAGATGTTTCGTATAAATTTGAGAATCAAATAATTATGTCAGATAAAATTATTAGTTCTATTTCAGAATTAATAAATATTATCAAAGAATAACCTGTTCCTGTGTATTTCATTTATTAAATGATAATTAGTTTCCTTTGGGTAGTCCCCCGCTTTTTTTATTGAGTCCAATTAAGTTAAGTTGAAATATTTGTTGACCTCATTCTAATTATGTGATGTTCTGTAAGTGTAGGGATTATATTTTCTGTTTGAGTAAAATTATCTATAATTGATTTCCTAATTTTAGAATTATCAAACAACTAAATAATCCATCCGTTGTTTATTGTGTCACAATTGTATATGTCTTTCAATAATCTAATCCTTCAATATATTATTATGTCTCTGAACTAGGTTAGATTTTAATTGCATCCCTGTAATATATTACATCTAAATTAAATAAAACATATTGTGACATAAATGTAAAAGAGTGTGACAGATATGCCTTCATCCATGTTGAAGGCAAGGATGGAGTCATATTTATCCTCACTTTTTTAAAAGGAAACACAAACAATTATGTTTTCAACGGCTTAAGGCGTGAATATCAATTCTCTTGCAAAAGGTTCAGTTTATGCGAAAGGGGAAATATTGTCCCTAGTTATATACTCTGTTGGGCTTTGTCTTTTGAGAGAGATGTCTTCCCGCTTAGTGCCAAAAACATTATTGCATTTCCAGTATCATATAACCCAAAAATTCAATCTTTATGTATTGGTTATAAGACCAATATTGTACCAGATCGTAATAATATATTAATTATAGTCATAGGTTATATCAATATTGATAAGTTTTCAGGCTATGATATGAATGGATGAGATAGAATGGACTATAGAATTTCCAGTGGGATGTTTGTATTCAACCTGAGGATTGAATATTGAATACTTGGGGTATAGGGTAATTGAATAAGGATTTGTGTAACATTAGGCATTTATGTATTCCCCAAAAACTATGGAATAGAATTTTTGAATAATGAATGTTTTTACAGGTTAATCTGTTGAAATTCTGAAGCGCTTAAAAATTGAGCAATATGATTTTTGGTTGTGCAAGTAGTGACTGTATTGAAATAGTGAGTGACCGTTCTACTGTGAATCCATTAAGATTGAGATTGGTAATATACAAATGCTTTTTTTTGTTTATTATTATTTTATTATATAATGTAGAAGGCTTCTCCCTGGATGCCAATAGCAGGGTGCCATACTTAAGGGATGGTTGGGCAGGAGCAAGGTATGTTGCAATGGGAAAGTCCGCTGAGGTTATTGTGGATGATGTTTATTCCATTTACTGGAATCCAGCCGGATTAAGCGATTTGAAGATACTAAATCCTGTTGCCTCAGAGGAGATCAAGGGGGATAGTGAGAGGGGAAATCTTGATGAAATAGGCGATGAGGACCTAATTAGGTTCTCAAATGATAAAGTATCGGAATCCTTCTATCAGGTTGGTCTATCAGCAGCTTTTATAGATATCGAAAGTGGGGTGGGCTTTGGGGGCGTGGCTTTCGATTTATTCTCCGGGGTAATGGGGGTGGGGCTTTATTCAATACAAACAAGGAATATTGAGGTAAGGGATGAGGAGGGGAACCTTATTGGAAAGACGGATTTTTCAGGTTCAGCGTGTTATATTTCTTATGGATGGATAATAGGTGTATCCTCATTAGGTTTTTCAATCAAAGGATTATATGAGAATATAGGTGATTACGGATTTTATGGTGGCGGGGTTGATGTAGGATATCAGGTCGAAATTATTCCCTTCCTGAGAATTGGTTTTCTAGTTCAGGATATCGGAACTGGCCTGAAGCCCGCAGAAGAATATGAGAATATTGAAAATAAATATGATTTTGCGTCACCTGTTTTAAAATTGAGCGCCGCTTTTACAAGCCCATCGTGGGATTTTATCATAGCATTAACAGGTATAAAAAATATTGAACAGCAAGATTATGAGTTTAATCTCGGATTCCAATATGACATTGTGAAATATTCTTCTCTCTATTTTGGATTGAATGATTCAGTATTTTCTACCGGGATTTCATTTAGGTTTTTTCAGTTAGATTTTGCCTATGCTTTCACTTATGAAGATATTATAGGTTATACTAACATAGTATCACTTACTTTTCTTTTATAGATATAGGGATGAGGCAACTGTTATACATTGACTCTGCTTGTATAATTCTAATAAATACACTGTAGATAAGATATCAGATAGCCAGGAATAATATAATAGTATAATAGAATATAATATACTGAAAGAATGACATGAGATTGATTTATAATGCAAAGACACTGATAATGGGAATACTGAATGTTACCCCTGATTCCTTCTATGATGGTGGGATTTATTTTGATACTGAGAAGGCGATTGAAAGGGCTTATCAGTTACATAGAGAGGGAGCGGATATTATTGATATTGGCGGGGAATCAACAAGGCCTGGAGCTAAGCCGATTTCAATCCAGGAAGAGATTGATAGGGTCTGTCCTGTCATTGAAGCTGTAGCACATAATATTGATATACCTATCTCTATTGATACGTACAGGTCTAAAGTAGCGGAGGAGGCGGTAAAACTTGGAGCATCAATTGTCAATGATATCAGTGGTTTATCCTTTGATGAAGAGATGGCTGATATTGTATCGAAATATAACTCTTATCTTATTGTGATGCATATTAGGGGTACTCCTGAAAACATGCAGAATAATCCCACTTATGATAATCTTTTGTTTGAAATCTATTCATACCTAGAAGGTGCCATAAATAGAGCGATAGAGCATGGAATAGCTAGAGATAGAATAATAATAGATCCAGGGATCGGTTTTGGGAAAACCTTAGAGGATAATTATACTATAATTCGCAATCTCGGATTTTTTAAGGGAATGGGTTTGCCGCTCTTGGTCGGGATATCTAGGAAATCTCTCATAGGTAGATTATATCATCAGGATGAAAATAGATTACCTGCAACAATAGCTCTAAATGCATTATCAATCTTTTGGGGAGCAGATATCATTAGAGTTCATGATGTTAAGGAACATCGTTTAGCCCTGGCTTCTCTAGAGATGCTTAAAAAGGTAAATTATATCAATGGAAGTTGTATTTGAAAGATTAAGTGAGTTTGCATACATTTTTTGGAATTACTTTATTAATGCCTTGGATATTCTGATTGTTGCCGTCCTCTTTTATTGGGCTTATTCCTTTTTATCCAAGACACGCGCTGCTCAGTTGTTAAAGGGATTAATAATTATCTCAATTGTTGCAATAGCTTCCAGTCTATTAGAGCTTGAAACCTTGAATTGGATTATTACAAATATTACCTCCTATGTTGTTATTTCGGTAATCATACTATTCCAGCCGGAATTAAGGAGGCTTTTAACTCAATTTGGTCAGAGAAGTTGGATATCCACTGCTGCATCAGCAGAGGTGCTTCCGCTGGATGAACTTGTTAACTCCCTTATAGCAATGTCAGAGGAGAAGGTGGGATCATTGATAGTTATTGAGAGGAATACCGGTCTCAGGGCTTTTGTTGAATCTGGCGTCTTGATAAATTCAACAGTATCAGAGGAATTGATTAGGACTATTTTTTATCCTAATACACAACTACACGATGGCGCAATTGTGATACAGGAGGGCAGAATTTCAGCGGCAGCCTGCTATTTGCCTCTTAGTGATTCCAGACAATTGAAAAAATATCATGGCGCTAGACATAGGGCTGCTCTGGGTATGGCTGAGGAGACGGATGCCCTGGTTCTAGTCACATCAGAGGAGACGGGTGATATTTCCCTAATGGTTAATGGAAGGTTGTATTCTAAGATTAAGGTCCCAAATCTTAAGAATATGATTGTCTACTTCATGAATCCGAAGACAGCTTATGAGGAAAAGTATTCGGTTGTATGAAAAGTATAAAAGATCGCATAAGGCAGTTAATTATTCAAGAGAGAATCATTCCAAAAATAATCTGTTTTGTACTAGCTGTGATATTATGGGCTTATATTGCTAGCACAAAGATTGGTGAAGTAAAATTTAGAATTCCAATAAAGGTGATGAATCTATCTGAATCATTTACGGTTTCAAATAATAACAACTCCTATGTTACATTATTCTTAAAGGGGAGGAAGGATGAACTTAAGAGTATCAATATAAAAGATATAAAGGCCTTTGTAAATCTTCGGAATCCTGTAATTGGAAGAGGCAAAAAATACCCGATAGAGATTGTAACTGCTGGAATTCCTGAGGAAGTGGATATAGACCTATCCAGGAAGGATGTTTATCTAAAGGTAGAAAAGATGATTACCAAAAGGGTAAAAGTAATACCGAGAATTTCAGGCCACATCAATGATGGTTATGTTTTGGGAGATATAAAGGTCATTCCAGAATATGTTAGTCTAAGCGGACCTGAATCTTTTATTCAAAATGTTGATTTTATTGAGACCAATAAGCTGCATATTGAGAATGAGAGAGGCTTAATTGTAAAAGAGATTGCCATTAATAAAAAAAATCTGAAAAAAGTAAGGTTTGATGTTACAAATGTCAGATTAACTATTCCTATTGTTGAAGCTGGTAATCTTCTAAAAATTAAAAAGAGAATTGAACTCAGGAATAAAAAGATGAAATATCAGTACCAGTTAAGCGATGAATACGTCACTGTTAATTATAAATTAGAAAAAGAGGATGCTAAAATTTCTGAGCAGGATATTGAGACCTATATTGATATATCCTCTGTTGATATTGATATACTTTTTGAGAATGATACGAGGGATGTAGATTCAATTGAGAGAGCCTTTTCAATTAAGTTTAAGGTAAAGGCAGATGGTGTAAATATATATTCATTAGTACCAGATTCAGTTTTAGTAAAAATCATAAAAGAATAAGGATTCAACTTTCACCGCTATTATCATTCTCAAATGGATTACATATCAGTGAGGGAGAGGCGATCAGTGATGAATTGTAAATAGCTATGAGAACGATTTCAATTTACCCTGATTCTAACATATTGATATGTCTCGATAATACAAAAAATGGGAGATAGGTTGATGTTTATGAATTTGATTCGAATAATTCTAATATTCCTTTTTGCTTATGGCATATATCGTTTGATCAGATTACTATTTACGAGTAAGAGAATCATCAGGGATATTAATCGGAATAGTCGTTATGTACAGAGGGATGATGAAAACATGAAAGTGATAGAGTTAGATAAGGATCAATACAAAATAGAATAAATCGATATACAGTCAATTGAAAAGGAAAATTTATATATTGTATACAAAGTTGGCTCTTATTGGCGGCCTGGTGTTATTCTCAATGATTGGATGTGGAAAGGTTGAGGGAGAATTTGCATTTAAATATTTACTCGATAGCGACTATAGGAGAATTAGAGGGATTCCTGAATTTAATGGCAGCAGGGAGGTGAGATGGATTTATCTCTTTAACAATATCAGGGGTTACCATAAAATTGGCGTTGTTATTATGAAAAAGGAGCTAGTTTGGGTTGATATAGATACAAGAATAGATAATATAAATGAGGCAAATGATACAATTTATGGTGTGATAAAGGATTATAAAGAAGGGCGCCATGCTATATTGATAACAGAGAATGGCAGGATTATTGACAGGAAGGAGTTTGATATTTATTCTGATGAGGAGGATTAGATTTATATAATAATAAATAATAAGGCGTATAGTATAATATTTTCAGGATCATTGAAAGCACTTCTATCTCTGGAGGAATGCTGAGACATCGGGTAATTTGAGATCTTTGCCAACCAGCTTTCTTGGAGCTAGGCTGATTCTGAAGCGATTCATCATAAAAGATCGTTTATACCTGTCTCCATCTTTTCAGGGAAATTAATTTTAGGATTTGATATAGTACCCTTAATAGAAATAATTAGCTTATTCTCTGAATTCAACATCTCACCAAGCAGTATCTTATAATTATCCAATAATGTAGAATTTGAATCAATCTGAATATCAAGATCAATCTTTGAATATTTAATGAACTTTGAGAAGGTTATTGCCCCCTTGATATTACCTCTTAGGTCTTGACCGCTAAAGACTAAATCTTTGATGTTAATTCTTTTATTCATAATATTCATTTCAGCTATTACTGAGGTGAATTTCACTGGTGGTATATCAAAGCCCTTAATAGTAAAACCCTTCACTGACAGGCCCTCTATTTTTACGATGAGTTTGCCTCTAGAGGGATAATCTGAGAAGTTGTTGAATTTCATATGAAAGTCTGATTTAAGAGCACCGGTCAGTGAAATTTTCTTGGCATCATATCCAATATTTCTGATCACGATGTTACCCTTAAGGATTTTATTGATAAGGGTTGTATAAGGATTAAGAGAGAGATCCAGACCAATATCTTTGAGGTTTATTTCTGTCCCATCATTAAGTATGATTGTCATGTTATCGATATTGGTATTGTCAATAATGCTGAAATTGACATTGCCCACATAAAGGCCCTTGCCAACACTGCCTTCAATCTCCTGTAATTTGTTTCTTATTAGAATATCAAAGGGGAAGGTGAGAATAATAAAGAAGAGTGTCATGAGAATGGAGATAATTATATAATGTTTGGCATAGGGAAGCGAGAGAGCCTCTTTTAAGGCTAAACCGATCCTTTTTACAATTTCAATTATTCTTTTTTCTAAATCCCGTAGATCCATTTTACCTTCAATAGTATAAATTAAACCTTAAAAATGTATAAATATTTTTTCTTTTACAATTGTTGATATGTTACCCTTATTTTATTGTAAAACTATCTATTTTCAAAACTGCATCATAAGTATCGCTTCCCTTTAGGCCTTGATAGATTCTAAGATATCCAATCCTTAGGAGTGTGTTTGCATTTTCAATTTCATAAATAAATTTCATTAATGGTTGAATGAGGACGCCTTCAAATTTTACATTTGTAGTTATTCTTATATATTTATTCTGTATAGTGGATTGGCTTCTCCTGGTATAGGCTATATTTCTTGCTATATTATTGCTATTTGCATATTGCTCGACCATGGATGTGATATTCTCATTCTTTTTATTCAGCAATGTAAGATATTTGTCTTTTTTCTCTGTAATCTTTCTATAATCCTTATAAATTCTATCTATTCTATTCAGATTTTCAATATTCTTTTTTAGCTCGTCATCTGTATTGTTCATGAATTCAATGATCGGCGAAGCGATCAGGAAATATATTATTAAAACAAGAACAAATACAATGAGAAGTTGAAGCAATATTTTTTCTCTTTGATTAAGATCTCTCATTCCTTCTTTGTCCTTTCTGTCTGATTATTAAAATCATTCAATAATTTAAGCTTAATTGACATTGAGAACTTAACCTTATTTTTCCTGTTGATGTTAGTATTTAGCGTAACAGAATCGTATTTTTTTGATTCAATAAGCTTATTCTTAAATTCATCTATGTTTCTGCTGGATTCAATTAAGCCGTTGATCTTGATTATCCTCTCGTTGATAACGAGATTATTCAATTCAAATGATTCATCTTTAGGAAAGAAAGATAAGAGGTTATTTAATATATCCATCATGCCTTCATTTGAGTTTAAGAATATATTTAGATTTCCTAGTTCCTTTTTTTCATTCTTCAATATCTTTGTCGCCTCGCCAATTGGATCCTCAGTTGTCTGCTTTGTATTAAAATATCTCTTTAGCCGCTCGTTTAGTATATGATTATATTCCTTGTTTATATCAGATTTCAGGAATGAAGTTAATAGTATATTTACTATTAAGATAATTATTGATAGAGATACAAAGGCGCCAGCGAGGTAATATACTTTTCTTGATGAATGTGCTTCTTCTGATACAAATTCACCTTTTAATAGATTTATCGCGGTATGTCTTTTATTCAAATATGAGAGTATTATCCCAAGTGCTATTGGGTATTGAGTTTGAATCCTAATTTCATCATGTTCATCTAAGAATGGCAGGGATGCTACCGGCAATTCAATATCTTTCGAAAGGATTGATCCTATCCCAATTATATTCGATCCTCCTCCAGAGATCATTATCCTGTTAAATTCTGTTCTGCCGAAATCGGAATTAAAGGCCCTAATGGTAAGGGTTATCTGCTCAATCAGTTCATAGACGAATTCCAGGGTTTTATCATATATCTTTTTAAGTTTGTCCTTGTTAATGTTGTAGTTTTTATAATAATTCTTCTGTATATTATTTTCCAGCGAGGTCAAATCAAGATTCAGGTGTTCAAATAGTTTTGCAGCTTCTGCATGGGATGTTTTATTCAATTCTGAAATATATTTATATATGATACTTGTCCCAATTGAAATTGATCTCATGTAATAAAGATCATTATCCTTAATGATATTAATTATAGTTTTGTTATGCCCGATATCAAGTTGTACTATTGTCTCATTCTCTATCTTATTAAAATACCTATAGCATTCATATAACGCCATGGATTCAATGCCCAATCTGGTTGGTCGCAGGTCAAGCTCTTCCAGAGGTTTTAGAAAATCTTGAATGTTATCCTTATGTGATGCTGCAAGTAAGATCCTTCCATCTTCTGAACCCTTACTTTGCAGGGGGTAAAAATCCATTATTATATCCTCAAGCCGAAATGGTATAATCTCTTCTGCTTCAAAGGGTATGGCTTTGGCTATCTTTTCCATGTCATTGAAGGGGAAGGTTATATTCCTTATAATAGTCCTTTCCATCGGAAGATTGATTAGAATTTTATACCCCTTTAGGGAGTATCCCTCCAGTATTCTTGTAAGGGTATCCTTTATCGCAACTTCATGGTGATCAATATCGTGATCAACATCTTCATAAGCAAAGCTCTTAATTTGGAAATCCTTTATGCCGGTCTTGACAGTAATTACCTTGATCGAAGAAGTTCCTATATCTATTGCTGCTAAATTTTCGAACAATCTCGATCCTCCAAAATAAAGTTAAGTTATATTTATATCAATAATCTGTGATGTTAATTATACAAGACTATGAAAATTTATAAATCAATTAATTTCGTTATATGAAAAAATAGTTATAACTAAACTCAAACAGTGTGAAAGCAGAGAGATAGATACGCTACCATTCCTAAAAATTAACATCAGTGATAATAAAACTAATTTCCTATTTATAAATTTTTTATAATCTAAAGTAAAATAGGGTGTTCGGGTTAATTTTTACAACAATATTTTTATTAACACAACAAATAAACGTCATGAGCGGTAAAAGGATTGAATTAAAAATGAAAAATAATGATTCTCTTGACTTTTTATTGGCCTATTAGTATTGATACTTTTGGTAATAAATATTTAGCATATCTATGGATAATATCTTCCTTTGATTTTATCTGTATATCAAGTCCCTTTCCCAGCAGCATCCGGAAGAGTTACATGCTATTTCAACGATAATATACTGAGATACGAATAATTATAAAATATCATAAGGAGGTAATATGGATTTTTCACTAACTGAAGAGCAGTTAATATTGAAAGATAGTCTTCGTAAGTTCTTAGATAGGGAGATTACACCAATCGCTTCAGAAAGGGATGCCCAAGGCCCCTTAACCAGGAAAGAGGTAGTGGAATATATTAAGAAGCTAATACCCTTTGGTTTCTATCTCGGTGGCATGTCAGAGGAGCATGGGGGCTCAAATATTGACTATAAGACCACTGGAATGATATATGAGGAGTTAGCCCGATCCTGGGCTGGCCTGGCTGGGGCAGTAAATCTTACTGATCTTGGACTTTTTCAAACTATGCTGCTAGAGATTCCTAATATTAGGGAGAAATATTTACCAAGGATACAGTCTGCTGAATTGATAACCTGCGGAGCCATTACTGAGCCTAATGTCGGTTCTGACACAACTGCTCTTGAAACTACAGCCCTTCTGGATGGCGATCATTATGTTGTTAACGGATCCAAGATGTGGATATCTAACGGACCTATCTGTGATGTCTGTATGGTTTTAGTACAAACAGACAAAAGCCTGGGGTCCTTAGGGATTCGGATGATCATGGTTGACAGGGAGGAGTCCCCCTTTGAATCGAGGGAGTTGCTTAAATTAGGTCTGCATGCCTTTCCTACGGGAGAATTGACCTTTTCGGATTGTCGGGTGCCAAAAGAAAATATGATTCCGGAAGGATCATATTTAGGGATGATGAAGGGATTTGACGCAGTGCGTCCATTATGGGGATTCCACGCAACAGGCATTGCACAAGCGGCTTTAGATGCGTCGATAGAATACGCTCAGAATAGAATGCAATTTGGAAAACCTATCGGAAAATTTCAGATGGTACAGGACATGATCTATGAGATGTATTCTTTGATAGAGACAAGTCGACTTTTATGCTATCGAGTCGCTGATATGCTGGATAAAGGCGAGAAGTGCCGGAAAGAGGCATCTTTAGCTAAGGGTTACGCAACAGAGGCAGCTATAAGAGCTACTTCCCTAGCTATTGAGGTCCATGGAGCCTATGGTCTATCTCAGGAGTTCCCCTTGGAGAGATACTTCCGGGATGCCAGAACCTGGACTATACCTGATGGCACAACAGAGATCCAGAAGCTAATAGTAGCTGGTGAGTTGCTGAAGCTAAGGGCTGTAAGATAGATTTATTCTACACGAAATAGGGCTGTTTTGCTAAACCATGAGGGTAGCATCCATGTTCAATAGGGGGGAATAGGCTATATTTGGAAGATGGAATGCCATGTTTGTTGTAAAGTGGGGATACATGCCAAAGAAATGCGTCAATACTACCTTAATTAAATTAAGCAAATAAATTAATACACGTTAATTTAGGATAAGATATTACTGAAAATGCGATATCTATTGCGAAATGTACTCTTAATCTCTCGTGATATAATTAAAAATATTCCAAGAACACTTCTATCCGGTTTTGGAGTAATTTTTTTAATCTCCTTTCTTGTATTGTCAATATCTTTGAAAAGATCTGTGAAGGATTTTTTAGAGAAAAGGATATTCGGTCAGATACAGATAAACCAGATCAAGATTACTCCTATAAATAAAACTAAGTTTATTAATTTTTCAACCAGTAGAAATATTATTAGCGAAAAGAGAATTGAAAAGATCAGAGGAATTGATGGGATTGAAAACCTTTACAAGGTAATTCGATTAAATTCTCCAGCATCATTGAAGGCTGGCATGTTTGGTAAGTACTTAAGGGTTGATATGCTCATTAGCGGAGTGAATAATACCTTTTTTAAGGGAACAAACCCTAAATGGGAGAAATTTGTAGCTGGAGATCATGTTCCAATAGTGATTCCTATGTTTGCAATGAATCTATATAACAACTTTGCAGCTGTTAATGGGCTTCCTGAACTGGGAGAAAAGGCTCTTAAGCTATTCTCCATGGAATTAATTATTGGGAAGTCTACATTTATTAAGACTGGCAATAAGGAATTTAGGTATAAAGCCAAGATTTTCGGTTTTACACCATCCATAATTACTGCTGGAATTATTGTTCCTACAAGTTTTATTAAGGATTTCTGTAAAACCTGCTCTGATGAACTGGCTCTGAAAAATGAATGCTTTTCAAGCATAATGTTAATTGCTAATGTTAGTGATATAGATAAAATTCCTTTGATTACTAACAAGATCAGGAGTATGGATCTTAAGGTTGAGTCGCAGATGGATATTGCTGATAAAACCGAAAAGGCAGTTTTTCTCATGGATGTTACCCTTTCACTGATAATGACAATTATGCTGATTTTAACTATTTTAGCTATCTTTAATTCTTATCTAGCAATCAGTTACAACCGTAGCCATAGATTCTCGATTCAGAGAATTTTAGGGGCAACGAAATTAAGGATAGTAATGACATTTGTAATTGAAGCTGGACTAATAGGGATTTTTTATGGGATTATGGGTTATATTCTTGGATATTATTTATTGAACTATATGTCAGATAACATCGCAAGATGGGTGCCCATGCTTAAGGGTATGAATTTGCGATTAGAAAATCATAACCTAATGTTCATGTCATTAACCCTTGCAGCAATTGTATCATCAATTTCGGCCTTATTCCCTGCCATAATTGCTTCAAATAAGCAACTTTTCAATGATATGAAAAAATAGCAAATCCTCAATAAATACCGGGGAAACGTCATAATTCACTTATACAGGGGTTACGACGCTTTTTGAGGGGTGAAATTCTGTATGAATGACACATTTCCAATAAAGAAGAGATATTATGAAATAATTGAGTTGATTAAAAGAGCTGATTACCATTATTATAATCTTAACCAGCCTTTAATGGAGGATTCAACCTATGATTCGTTGATAATAGAACTCATCGATATCGAGAGAAAACATCCAAGTCTCAAGCTTGAGGAATCACCGACAGGTAAGGTTGGGGGTGTGGTTTCTAAAACCTTTTCAGAGGTGAATCATGATCCGCCGATGCTGAGCCTTGGCAACATTTTTACAGAGGAAGACCTTTCCAATTTTGATCGGAGATGCCTGAAAAATATAGATGCCGATGATGAATTATTATATTGCGCAGAATTAAAATTCGATGGTTTAGCAGTAGAAGTTATTTATGAGGATGGAAGATTTAATACTGGAGCAACCAGAGGTGACGGCTTAGTTGGCGAGGATGTCACCGCAAATATAGCTACAATAGGCAATATGCCCTTGGAATTATCCGGCCATGAGATTCCAGACTTCCTATCTGTTAGAGGCGAGGTTTTAATGAGACACAGAGAGTTTGAACGGCTAAATAGGATTAGGGAGGATAATGGAGAATCGCCCTTTGCTAATCCAAGAAATGCGGCATCGGGTTCACTGCGCCAGATAGATTCAAGAATCTCTGAAGGGAGGCAACTAGAAATAGTATTCTATTCAATAGGAAAAGTCGTATCAAATAGATCTATTGTTGATCAAATGCAGATGTATGATTATTTAACGAATCTTGGACTTCCGGTATCAGAGCATATTGAATATGGAAATATAGGGAAGATAAAGAAATTCTATGAATATTGGTTAGTAAATCGTTATAGGCTTGATTTTGACATTGATGGTGTAGTGATAAAGGTTATTGATTTTAATATCAGGGATAGGCTTGGAGCTACTAATAAGGCGCCCAGATGGGCAACAGCTTGGAAATTCCCTGCTAAGGAAGCGATTACTGTGATTGAATCTGTTGATTGGCAGATTGGGAGAACGGGTTTAATAACACCCGTAGCAAATCTGAGGCCAATTAATATCGGTGGTGTCCTTGTCAAGAGGGCTTCACTTCACAATTATAATGAGGTTATGCGCCTTGATCTAAGGATCGGCGATAGTGTGAGGATTAAAAGGGCCGGCGATGTAATACCAAAGGTTATTGAGGCCATTAGAGAGGAAAGACCGCCTGATGCAGGGAATATCAATCCACCAAAGAGGTGCCCAAGCTGCAACACAGGTTTAGTTAAAGAGGACATTTTTATTAGGTGTATCAATTCCCAGTGCATTGCAAAGAGATTGGAGACATTGAAGTTTTTTGTATCGAAGAATGGTATGGATATTGAATCTTTTGGCCCAGAACTCGTAATACGATTATATAATGCTGAGAAATTGGAAACAATAGCGGATATATATAGGATTACAAAGGATGATCTTCTTCAACTTGAAAGGATGGGAGATAAACTTGCTGATAAGGTGATCTCTTCAATTGACAGCAGAAGGACAATTATTCTTTCACATTTTCTCAGAAGTCTTGGGATAAGGAATGTTGGTGATCATCTCTCTAGGGTGGTGGCAAGGGCAGTAGGGGGATTAAATAAACTTTATGTTATGGAGATTGATGAATTAATCCTGATTGATGGGATTGGGCCAGAGGTGGCGGAGTCTATCTATGAATTCTTTCATAATGAGAGCAGCCTAAGGATTATAAAGGATATCTTAGATGCCGGAGTGATTGTACATGATGAATTGGTGAAAGAATCAGTTTTAGATGAAATACGTGATAGAACCTTTGTATTTACCGGCACCCTGCAAGGCTTAACCCGGAAGGAAGCGGAAGAGATAGTTCAAAAGTCTGGTGGAAGGGTGACAGGTACAATAAGCAAAAAAACAGACTATCTGGTTGCAGGGGATTTGCCCGGCATCAAGTATGAAAAGGCCCAAGGACTTGGCATAAAGATAATCCAGGAGGATGAGTTTGTAATGATGATAGGTGAGAAAAAATGGGAGTAATTGTTCAGTTATTGAGAAAGTATTACTATGTCCTTACTGGTCTTCTAATATTTCTCTCTTCCCCTAGTTATGATCACTGGATTTTGAAGGGATTTCCATTTTTTGCATGGGTATCCATGATACCATTGTTTATCTTTGTTAGGGATAAGGGTTATAAGGAGATTTTATTTTCCTCTTTTATTGCCACCTTCATCGGGAATTATCTATCATATAGATGGATTGGCTCCTTCGGAGCGGATGTGGCTGGTGGATATTACATAGTCCTCGCCTTCCTGATACCAAGCCTTACTGTCTTCTCCGTAACAAAGATAATAATAGCTGAATACTTATCAAGGAGTTTTGAAAACCTGAGGGTAATAATATACCCATCAACTTGGATATCCATAGACCTGATTCAATCAATAGGGCATCTTGCATTCCCTTGGACTTATCCTGGATATTCACAATACCCCTTTACATCCTTTATACAGGTCTCTTCATTCATTGGTATTATGGGAATAAACTTTATACTTATATTAGGGAATTCCATTGTTGCAGATTTGATTTATACAATGAATTCAAAAAGGTTAAAACCAGGAGGACTTCTAAGGACCGCTCAGTTTATAAGATTGTTAATATTTTTATTGGTCTTTTCTTTTGTATTAATTTATGGATGGTATGTCTTGCCTTTAAATCAAAAGACCGGGGAGGATGAGCTAAGGATTGCAATTATTCAATCATGCATTTCTCCATGGGAGAAATGGAAGACAAATCGGTTCAGATATCTGAATGATTTAGAGCGCCTAACAAGGCTCTCTCTACATGAGGAACCGGATATTATAATATGGTCTGAATCCGCGACCCTGGAACATATTTCCTATGATTATTATAATGAAAGGCTTAATCCCTTTGAAAAAAGGGTATTAGACATTGCAAGTTCCTCCAATACGCCTTTACTCACAGGTGAGATTGGCATTATTGAGGATATCCTTAACAAAAGACATTTTCCACAAAATAATGCTGTCCTTATTGATGAATATGGTACGGTAGTTGATACATATCCGAAGATACATCTCGTTCCCTTTGGAGAATGGTTTCCCTATGAGAAGTGGCTACCATTTATTAAGGAGTTGTTGGTAAGCTTTGGTGGTTCAAGCTTTATCCCTGGGGATAAACCTGTAGTGTTTGAAGTTAAGGATAAGAAATTTGGCGTTCTGATCTGTTATGAAGGAATTTTTTACAGGCTTTGTCGGAGATATAATGAACTTGGAGTTGATTTCTTAGTAAATATCACCAATGATGGATGGACAGATTCCTATAGTGGACATATGCAGCATTTTTCTGCATCAATATTCAGGGCAATTGAAAATGGCCTCTGGTATGTGAGGGCGGGGAATACTGGGTATACAACTCTTATAGATCCTTATGGTAGAGTAACGAAATCAATACCAATACTTCATCCTGGCTATATAGTGGGCAATATCAATTTTGCGTTAAAAAGAGAAACATTTTATTCAAAGCATGGGGATATATTTCTTTATATCTGTATGGGATTTATCTTTCTTGCTTCATTTATCATTTTCTTTCGGATTATTCAGTCTTACTTGAAGGATAAATCCTAATTATGTGGGGATTTGTTTCCTAAGGGATTGTATTTTAATAATAGACAGTTGAGAATGCAATTTATTATTACTTCACATACTCTTTCCTTCTTGTGTTTCATGTTTGAATATCAATTAATTGCATACATCACCTTATTACAATATCAATATTCACCAAGGGTATATCAATCCTTTGATGTTTGTATACAGAAAAGGGTAATGATCAGTTGGTATCACTTGGGTTGAGCAAATAAAAATACTCTATACTATAGGGACTGCCATTTCTGGCTTTTGAATAACTTCTTCATATTTATGTAGGATAGCGTTAGTGATTAAATCCCTTGCCTCCTGTGTGATGGGGAAAAATAGATCAATAAATTCCCCATTCTTTTTCTTATTAGAAGGCATCCCAATAAATATACCCTTTTCCCCCTGAACAATACGTAAATTTTTTACAACGAATTTGTTCATTAAAGTGATGTTTGCAAAGCCTAAGGTCTTCCCAAGATTATCCTTTGGGAAAACCCTTACTTCAGTAATTATGTCTTCCATAATAATGTACCACCATATACTATAGATAGTTTGTAAATCTGTAATTTTGTTATTAAATATAGTATATTTCCCACTAGTGGCAGAAAATATTACTTCTCAAAAATGTGGTTTTGATAAATAGGTGGTAAAAACGATTCAATTCCTCTTGGAATAAGGTGAATCGTTAACTGTTTGTTAAAACAATGAGACCCCTATTGTTTTATTTCACATATTTTCAATAAACGTAAAATCAAATTGCTTTAATTTATACAGATTATAATGATTTATATGTTCTGTTATCCTCAACCCCCTTATTTTTGAGAAGAAAAGCAATATTTTCTAACTAAGTAGAGTAAATAAAGCTCATTTTTTTATCTTTGAGGAGCTGTATTTTATTCTTATATTTAATTAGAAATCGCTTTGATATATGTAAATATGTTTATATTTGGTTAAAAAACTAGCGTATCATTAAAATTATGTCAAGGGAAATATTATTCATTTTGAAAATATTTACAAAAAGGGATTCAAATTTGCTGTGTGTTAAGATATGACAAATGAGAGCTTGTTTATTGTTTATGGAAATAGGTATTTTCTTTTAATATTTCTAGATATTGAACAGATAATTTCATAAGGTATGGTGCCGATCCAATCGGCTAATGTCTCTACAGTTATCCCTTCTTTACCAAATACAATAACTTCTTCGCCAGGGGCATATTCATCATCACCGGTATTTATCAAGATTTGATCCATGCAGACCCTTCCGACCACGGGATATATCTTGTTATTTATAATTATTTGGCCTTTATTTGAAAGGAATCTGCTATAACCACAACCATACCCAATAGGAATTGTTGCTATATTCGAATCCCTTTCCGCTGTGTAGGTTAGCCCGTATGAAAGCGATGTCCCCTTTTTCACTCTCTTTGAGAAAATGATATAGCTCTTTAAGCTCATGGATGGGGTAAGGTCTATTTTTTTATTATTATTATTCTTTACCGGATAGTACCCATAGGCCATAATTCCTGGTCTTGCCATATTGAAGAGTGACTCAGGATAGTTCAAAATCGCCGCACTATTAGCGATATGTTTATATTTTACATCGATTTTTTCAATTTCGAGTTCTTTTATGATATTATTGAATATCTTTATCTGATTTATTGTAAATTCAGAGTCTATAATGTCAGAAACGGGGAGATGTGAAAAAACCCCCTCTAGTATAATAGATTCAAGATGGTTAATCGACTTGGCAATCATAACAGAGTTTTCATGTTTACATCCGATTCTGCCCATACCGGTGTCAATCTTGAGGTGAAGTTTTGCTGATTTATTCCTGCTCTTTGCCTCTTTTGAGATTTGTTCAGATAGAGGATAGTCAGCAACAGTTTGAGTGAGATCATAATCAAGGATTGTGCCTATATTCTCTTTATATGGAAGGATCAATCCTAAAACGAGAATAGGGAGGCTGATCCCTGCCCTTCTTAGCTCAATACCCTCCTCATGTGAGGCAACACCAAGAATATCAACTAATCCTGATTCCTCCACAAATCTTGATATCTGGATTGCGCCATGTCCATAACCATCAGCCTTTACTGCTAGAAGGATTTTCCTATCTGCTCCAACTATTTCCTTGATTATCCTGATATTCCTCTCAATTGCACCTATATCTATCTCAAGATATGTTTTGCTATTCTCCTTAACTAAAGAATATTTATTCATTTAATCATTCCTAATTATAGATAGTAGTATATAAGTTCATCAAATATGCATATTGAGAAGTAGGTAATACGCTTTTCTAATTAACTGAAAATTTAACTGAATATATTCACAATATGAGAAAAAGGACTAATTGAGTAATGGTATTAGAATTTTTTCTAAATATATTTGAAAAATAAAAAATAAATTTGCAAGCAGAAATGATACTAACTTATAGTCAAATATACAAAAATTATAGCATGGGTTTTGATGCTTTATGAAAGTGATATTATATTTAGTCAAATGAATATTTATTTTGTAATACGGATCATAAATTTTGTTTGATTAATACCTTAATGAGAACTAAAGTGGAGATTAATCTATAAATTAATATGAACCTCATGTAAATACGAGGGTAGAACATCCTTGTGAAGATAGAAATAGTGAAATTAGAATGATTAAATTATTATACTATCAATTAATCATTTAGAACGTGAGAAATATATCATAATTTATATGAAATTTTTTTCTTTTTATGTTTAATTATTATAATTTGTTTATTTTTGATAAACATTTAGTTTTATAAAAGTCAATTACACCAGGAATTGGCATGCTGGACAAATAATGATCTTAAAAATTAATTCAAACAATTCTATTTTAATAGAGGTAAACAGAAATAGTCTTTAATATAGATAACCAAGTGTAACATTTATTAATAGTTTTTTCTAATTAGTCATATGGATTATGGAGATTAGGATTTTATGCAGAATATTAAATATCATATCATAAATACGATTTCTATTATTCTTTTTTCCTATACATTGTCTTCAATGGTAAATCAATTTATTCGTTTTAGTTTTACTCCAGTATACATGAGTCCGATAGAAAAACATAAATCATTTTCAGATAGAACTACTCATAAGAGTTTTGATGATTATGATGCAATACTGGTGTCTAACTTTTTTAAGCTTGGCACTGAAGTGGAGGATTTACCCATAACTGAAACGGTAACCCCTGAAAGCCTACAGGATCTGACTCTATTAGGTACAATTACAGGGCCTTCCAGTATAGCAAGGGCGTTGATTAAGAAAAAGAGAGAAAAGGAGTCTCAAATATTTAAATTATGGAATGATGTCTATGGATACCAGCTTGTGAGGATAGCCAACTCAAAGGTGTATCTCAAGATGGGCGATGAGGTAACAAATCTTGATATGTTTGCGAAGGACGAGAAGGCTCTGGGGAGTGGGACAGCGAGTACTGTTAAGGGGAGAAATAATAAAAGCAGTAAAACTATCAGCCGATCAGAGATACAGCAAAAGGTGTTCAATAATATTGATAATGCATTAAAGGGCCTTCGTGCCGGGCCATACAGAGTGAATGGTAAAATTGAAGGTTATAAGCTATTCAGGGTGCGACCGAACAATATTCTATATCAACTGGGGGCAAGGAGTGGTGATGTTATTAAAAGAATAAATGGTCATCCTCTTGACAGTACTGATAAGCTTATTAAGATGTGGCAAAATCTTCAAGGTGAAACAAGACTTTCAGTGGATTTAGAGAGACGCGGGAAGTTGCAAACCTTTGACTTCTCTGTTACTGAATAGATAATAGTCAACTATGACTATGTAAAAATGTGAAAGATCTCTAATGATATGCCGTATCTATTTCTTTATATCCTTAGGAAGAGATCACTCAAATTGAATTGAAATAGGATTATCGCAATGTGATTATTTAAGTTGGATTTTCGAACGGATGTAGGAGAGGTATCTAATTATAACTTATTATTATAAAGTGAACAATTGAGAAGGGGAAATGAAAGGAACAAAGATTTATATAACCATTAGGCGTAGTATTATTCTTTTTGTTGTTACCATAGTGTTTGTTATACCATTTTCAGATTTAGATTCGATAGATAGAATTCACAAAAATGTTGAACTGTCGTCATCCTATGATAACCTCTCTTATAGGGATGGATGGATATTATCTCAGAATAAGATGAATAATAAAAAGAAGTCTAAAGCACAGGGCAAGATCTCTAAAAAGGGGAGAAAGAAGACAAAGTACTTTACCCTGAATTTCAAGGATGTGGAAATTTCTGAGTTTTTAAATGTGATGAGTGATCTTATAGGGAAGAATATCATCATTGATGATAAGGTTCGTGGGAAGATAACAATAAGTTCTGCCAAAAAGGTGCCGGTTAAAGAGGCATTCAATATTCTTAAGTCCATATTAGAGTTAAAGGGTTTAGCGGTTGTTGAATCCCAGCATCTGATTAAGATTATACCAGTTAAGGATGCTATAAAGAAGAATGTTGAAGTTATAATAGATGAAAAGGAGACTAAAAGAATCCCACTGGATGAGGAAAAGACCATAACCTACCTTCTTGAGATTGAACATGCGGATGCAAATGAGATTTCATCAGCTTTAAAATCTATGAAATCGAAAAACACTGATATTGTTGTATATTCTATATTAAATATAATAATATTCAGTGGAAAATCTACTGAAATAAGCGGATTGGTCAAGATAGCAAAGGCTCTGGATAAACCTATTGATGAGATTGATGAGGAAAAGATAGTCAAAGGCAACATTCATGTAGTTCATCTTGAGAATGCGGATGCAGAGAGTCTTGCTGGTGTTCTTTCAAGGATACCTTTCTCCGAACAGGCCCTAACCGCAAAACAGAGGCCAGTTCCAAAGGTAAGAAAATCGAGCAAGTCCAAACGAGTTACAAAGACTCAGGCTAAAAGACCAGGAAGTCAGTCCAAGACCAAGCTTTCTATTATAGCAAACAAGGAAACGAATTCCCTGATAATTACAGCAACTCCAGAAGAATTCAGAGAGATTAGGCGAATTATAAAGGAACTGGATATAGTGAGGGAACAGGTCCTAATAGAATGCCTAATAGTCGAGGTGTCAGCTGAGAAGGGATGGAGCCTGGGAATCGACTGGATGGGGGGTTATGAGAGTGATGCAGGCGATATGTATGGAGGGTCTTCAATTTTGGGCATTCCCCCCAATTATTCCTCAGAGGGATTATCATCCATGGGAGACAAGAAGATAGCGATTCCTTTGGCTAGCGGTTTTCAAATCGGTTTCTTAAGCGGTGAGGAGATGCTGGGATTTGCACTATTAAATATGTTTGCCACAGATAAAAATTTCAACATTCTCTCAACACCACAGATTCTCACTGTTGATAATAATGAGGCTGAGTTGAATGTTGGCGAGGAGATACCTGTTGCCACAAACAATCGAATCAGTGAATCCGGTACGCAGTTCTTCACTTATGAGTATAAATCAGTGGGGATTAAGTTAAAGATCACACCCCATATTACAAACAAGGAGCGGATAACCCTTGAACTGTACCAGGAGGCAAATGACGTACTTGGCGGGACAACAACTGGTTCTGCCATCCCCCCAAAACTGTCAAAACGTGATATCAGCACAAAGGTGACTGTGGGTGACGGTAAGACAATTGTTGTGGGTGGTCTTATTCGAAATAACAAAGTAGAGGAGGAATCGAAGGTCCCGATCTTAGGGGATATTCCAATTCTAGGATGGTTATTTAAGAGAAAGAGTGTTGATTATAAAAAGACTAACCTATTGGTATTTATAACCCCATTCATTGTTACTAAACAGGAGAGGATTGACGCTGTGACTAATAGAAAGAGAGAGGAACAGCGAAGATTAAGAACGAGATAGTATATACGGATATGGTTAGAAAGAAAAAGCCACAGATGTTGGGAAAGATCCTTGTGGAGAGGAAGGTAGTCAGACCTGAGGAATTACAAGAGGTTCTTCTTTCTCAAAAAGGTTCGCGTATGCGGTTAGGTCAGTTGCTTATAAAGAAGGGATTGGCTACTGAGGATGATATTCTATCTGCCTTGGCAGAGCATTATGGAATTTCATTTCAGAAACGCCTCGAGTTTGACGATCCGGAGGAACTATTTTCAAAGATCCCGATTTACTTTTTGAAAAAAAATAAGATGGTGCCATTGCACAGCAAAGACAAGACCATATCAATAGCCATTTCAGATGCCCTTAATATTCAGCCCTTTGATGACCTTAAGATGATTTTCCCGGATTACATCTTTGAGGCTGTTCTAACATCCGAAGAAGAGATTATTAGGATCATCAATAATCATTTTGATACCCTGAATGTTGACTCAACTAGTGAGGCCATAGAGAATCTGGAGGATTCTGATTTCGAGATTCTGTCATCCCCTATTGCTGAGACAGAAGACATCTTGGATATGGCCAATGATGCCCCTATAATCCGCCTTGTAAATACGATCATCACACAATCAGTTAATGATAGGGCAAGCGATATTCACATAGAACCATACGAAAAGGATCTTATAGTGAGATATAGGATCGATGGCCTCCTTTATCAGATACTCACCCCTCCCAAAAAATTTCAGGGCGCTATTATTTCAAGAATAAAGATAATGGCAAATCTAAATATTGCTGAAAACAGGTTGCCCCAGGACGGAAGAATCCAGATTAAAATCGGTAGCAAGGATATAGATATTCGGGTTTCCATATTCCCCACATATTATGGGGAACGGGTTGTATTGAGATTATTAAATAAGACTGATATGTTGTTCGATCTCGATTCTCTGGGATTTTCAAAGGATAGTCTTAATATTTTTAATTCTCTCATTAACAAGACACATGGCATTATCCTGGTTACTGGCCCTACCGGAAGCGGCAAAACAACAACATTATATAGTATCCTGTCAAGGTTGAATACAACGGACGTAAATGTATTGACAGTTGAAGATCCAATTGAATATCAATTGAGTGGAGTAGGACAGATGCAGGTAAAACCGAAGATTGATCTCACATTTGCAAATGGTTTGAGATCAATCCTTAGGCAGGATCCTGATATAATAATGATTGGTGAGATAAGGGACATTGAGACTGCTGATATAGCAGTACAGGCTGCCTTGACCGGTCATAGAGTTTTTTCTACGCTTCATACTAACGATGCAGCCAGTGGGATAACAAGACTTATTGATATGGGGGTTGAGCCCTTTCTTATATCCTCCTCAGTTAATGCGATTCTAGCTCAAAGGCTTGTTCGGACAATATGCCCTGATTGTAAAAGCACATATAAGCCCACACAGAGTATGCTTACCGAGATGGGAGTTAAGACAACGCAGATTAAGAATGGGAAGCTATATAGGGGCAAGGGTTGTGAGAAATGCCTCAATACAGGCTATAGGGGCAGAATAGGAATATATGAACTGCTGCCATTAGACAATGACATTAGGAAGATGATTATGACTCATTCTGAGGCAAACAGTATAAAGCAACTAGCGCTCAAAAAGGGGATGTCCACCCTATTCAAGGATGGACTTAGCAAGGTTATTTCTGGAATAACAACAATAGAAGAAGTGTTGAGGGTAAGTTGAAATGATTTTCGAATTTCAAGCGTTAAATAAAATCGGAGAAAAGGTATCGGACTATATCGACGCTCCTTCAGAGATGGCGGCAAAGCAGAAACTGCGAAGCAGGGAATTATATGTAGTAAGTATTAATAAGCATGATATAGCTACAAAGAATGTTGAAGGCGGAAAGAGGAGTACATTTAATAGGCTTTATGAAAGGGGAATTCGATATTTTAGTCTTAAATTCAGTTCAAAACAGGTAGGAATATTTTCAAGACAGTTGTCTACACTTCTTGGAGCTGGGATGCCCCTTCTTGTTGCTATCACGGATATAGTTGAACAGATTGAGAATAAGAATTTCAAGCAGATCGTTGTTGATATAAAAGAGAAGTTAGAGGAGGGATCCTCCTTTTCAAATTGTTTGGTTCGTCATAAGATTATCTTTTCAGATATGTATATCAATATGGTGAGAGTAGGAGAGAACTTAGGTTCTCTTGATCAGGTTATTGAGAGATTGGCTGACCTGGAAGAGAAGAAGAATATTTTGAAGAGTAAAATACAGGCCGCTTTATGGTATCCGGCATTTATGATATTCTTTTCTATTTTAGTAATTTTTTTTCTTATGGTATATATTATTCCCTCGCTGAGTAGGATGTTTATCGAGTTTGGGAAGGAACTCCCATTGCCAACGAAGATAGTTCTAGGGGTCAGTGATTTTCTTTCAAATTTTTGGTTTGTGATACCGCTTTTAATCGCTTTAATTATATATTTTGTAAATCGATATATTAAGACTTCAGAGGGAAGGCGGAGATTAGATGAGATGAAGTTAAAAATTCCTATCTTTGGCAATCTCCATAAAAAGCTTATTATACTTCGATTTACACAAAACCTCGGTGTATTATTGAGCAACAAGGTGGATATATTAAAGTCCTTTGGAATTGTGAAGGGGATTGTAGGAAACTCAATTGTTGAAGGGAAGCTTGAAGAGGCCGCTATTAAGGTACGAGAGGGATCTGCTGTGGCCAATGCCCTTGGAAAGTCGGATTTTTTGCCAAAATTAGTATTGGGCATGATTTCTGCTGGGGAAGCTAGCGATGAACTTGATAGAATGCTCCTGAATATTGGCAAGGTATACGAAACTGAACTGGATTTAACCGTGACTAGCCTAACTAGCATGATTGAGCCTATTATTATTATTGTGGTTGGATTGATAATCGGGATAATATATTTATCTGTTATGCTTCCCATATTCGAGATGAATCTTATTATACAATGAGAGTCTCATCTTGATTAGCATATTGCAACAGAGTAGTTTTTTAAGGAAAACGAAGGAGGATATATGAATAAATATTATAGCAGGTTTAAAGAAAGGATAATATTTATTATAGAAGAAGTGAAATCCGAAAAGGGTTTTACTATGATAGAACTTATGATAGTAATCACTATCATTGGGATTTTATCAATATTGGTCGTTCCGAGGTTTATGGACCTTCCTCAGAAGGCAAGGGTTGAGTCCACAAGGCAACAGATATCAGCCTTTGGAATGGCTCTTGATAGATATTATCTTGATAATGGTATATATCCGACATCAGAACAGGGTCTAGAGGCATTGATAGCAACACCGACTACTGAGCCAATTCCCATCAACTATAATGAAGGGGGATACTTAAAAAAGAACAAGATCCCTGAGGATCCTTGGGGAAGGTCCTATAAGTACACCTCTCCAGGCGAGCATGGTAATGACTATGAGATAGTGAGCTATGGCGCTGATGGCAGGGACGGCGGTGAAGGATATGATGCTGATGTGAGGAGCTGGGATTAATACTATTTATATTTCTCCTTGATAATTACATTTAATTTTATCTCACAATTGATAACAGGAGCAACCCCTGACTTTTTTGTATTGCTTCCCTTTGCAGCAATTATCAGTATTTCACTAGCAGAGATTGGTGTTAATAATCTCCCAGAATATTTCTTATTACATTTGCAGACCAATAACATTCAAAACCTCCTAAGATAACAATGAATAGAGCATCGTATTTACAGGAAACATTGAAGGGAAGGGATGGATTTACCCTGCTTGAGATAATAATTGTAATTGTTATTATTTCTGTTATGTCGATGTTTATTGCCCCGAGGATGGTTAATTATTTCGGAAGCGCAAGGAGCCATTTTGTAGTGATGACAACTATAATAGCAAAAACATTTGATGATTCCTTTATTAATGATCGCATGAATTTTTTGGTGATACATCTTTATGAGCCTTTTGAGGAGAGCGAAGGGGAGATAGATGAGTTATTTTCACGTCAAAATGGTGTCTCTGTAGTAAATTTTAATGAGAAGGGTAAATTTGTTAAGAGCAACAACAAGCTCTTGGGGTATAAGGGGTTTCCTGAATCCTTTAAGATCGAAGAGGTGGTTCTCTCAACAGGCGAAAAGGTTCATCTGGGTAATGTTTTGATTCCATTTTACCCTCAGGGATATTCTGATAATGTTATTTTACATATTTTAGTCAATGCTGAGGAGCGTTGGTCAATTAGGATATACAAGCTTAGGAAGGAGGCAAAGGTCTTCCCTGACTATATTGAGTTTGAATCATCAACTCTATAACATTCATCGTTACATAAATTTCTTTATGAAAAAATCTATAAATAATGGCTTTGCTATAATCGAGATTTTAATTGCAATCGCAATTTTATCTATTGTGATAATCAGCATCATTTCTGGCGTCTCCGCTGGCATTGTAGCTATATCTGGCAATAAAAATCTTACCAGAGCAATGATTATTGCTAAAAGCAAGCTTAATGAGTTTCAACTTGTTAAAATGAGAGGAACCGATCTCCAGCATGAGGCTGTCGAAGAATATCCCAACTTCTATTATTCAAGAGAGATAAAGAGATTTGAACATGAAATATTTGGACCCATAGATGCCAAAAGGGTTGCAATAACTGTCTTTTGGCAAGACAGGGGAAAAGAAAAGAACTACACATTAACATACATCTATCCTGTACGATGAAACTCTCATTTTATTATAAGCTAAATAGAATATTACGAGAGGGTATCTCAAATAACTCCGGATTCTCATTGATTGAGATTCTCGTTGCTACCGCCGTTTCGTCAGTAATACTCTTAATGATATACTCTGCTCACAGGTCAATTACCTTCGCTATTCTTGAATTAACAGGAGTCGCCGATTTTTATGAAGGTATCAACTTGGCGATAAATAGAATCGACAGAGATATCTCCTGCGCATATTTTCACAGGAATAATAAAAAATTATGTTTTATTGGAGAGAGTGATTACGATTCACCTGGCGAAGGAAAGCTTAATTTTGTAACTATTGATCATAAGGAGTTTTCAATGTTTATCAGCCCCAAGGAGGAATGCCGAATTAGTGATGTAAGAGAGATCGGGTATTATCTTGAAGCGGATAATGAGATTGATGGATTATTTTTCCTAATAAGGAGAGAGGAGAATCATTATGATGATGATCCTGAATCTGGTGGCGATAAGAGTATTCTACTTGAGAATGTTGTTCGTATAAAATTTGAGTTTAACCAAAGAAATAAATGGATTGAGAATTGGGACTCAAGGGATAACAAGAGATTCCCTAAGGCTGTAAGAACAACCTTGAATGTGAGAAATTATAGGGGTAACGAAGAGGAATTCATCTTTGTATCCAATATCAACCTAAAGAGGTGATATGTTCGATAGATTAAAGATGGTTCTCAGGAAGAATTACATAAGGAGAAGAGAAATTCTCCATGGGCGAGGTGTATTCAAATATTTGACAAATTCATCAGGTTATGTGCTCATCATAGTCCTCTTGATAACCTCCCTCTTGGTATCTATTTCAAGCGAGTTCTTAATTGTTGCGCAGACAAACATGAATTACATAAGAAAGTTTAGCGAGAGATTGAAGGCCCATACCCTGGCTAAGGCTGGAGTTAACCTCTCAACCTTTATACTCATGGCAGACAAAAGGGGGTTGGCATCCCAATTCTTGGGTATCGGAACAACAGATAAAAATATTGACTGCTATAATGATATTTGGGCAATGGACTTCCCGGTAATACCTCTTGAGGATGGTTACCTGGAGATAGATATCTCTGATGAAAATTCTAAAATAAATCTGAGCGTATTAGCAAATGAGGTAGTGGATAGAACTCCCTATTATTCAATTACGCAGAGATTTTTTCTAAACATGGGATTCCCTATCGATATGGCAGACGTAATAATTGATTGGGTTGATATCGATGATTCAAGATTCCCTTACGGGGCTGAATCGTCCGATTATTATCATACATTAGTCAGTTCCTATGATTCCAAAAATTCGGAGATGGACAGCATAGATGAACTTTTGTTAGTTAAGGGGATTACTCCTGAGATATTTTATGGTATTGGGGGTGGCACATTTGGATGGGAAGAAAACTTGGTAGATGATAATAAGGGTGGGAAAAGGATTGATCAGAAATTATTAGAGGGGATTGCGGAGGGGGATATTCTTGAAGCTATTAAAGAGGATGAATCTGACTTTTCCGATTTAACTGTAGAGATCGGAAAGGAGAGCAGCAGGAGATTATCCGATTATTTAAGGGTAAAAGGGGAGAGGGCTGATTATTTGAGCGAGTTGAATAAGATAAACATCAACACTGCCCCATTTAGGGTTCTTTCCGCGCTAACGGACAATATGACTGATGATGTTGTTACAGAGTTAATCAGCATGAGACATGCAAATCCCTTTAAAAGCGTAGAAGACATAAAGGATTTTATTGAAGATGAGAATGTTAGAAAGAATATTCTTACGGTTAAGTCCTATATTTTTAAAATTGTCTCAACTGGCACAGTGAACAGAACCTCCGTGAAGATAACCGCACATTATTATAGAGATGGGAAAAGATTCCTTTATTGGAGTGAAGAATAATGTGCTTCAACTTTGCTCAGCACAGGCCTTTAATGAGGGATATTGCGCTAAACATCATTTATTGGCTGCTGTTTCTTTCCTTAGATCTTTACACTTGATTAGGATTTTCGAATAGCCTTTTATAGGTGTCGCTGCGTGAGATTAGTTCATCGTGTGAGCCCGCATCAATTATCTCTCCCTTATCTATAAGATAGATGATGTCAGCATCTTTTATTGTAGATAGTCTATGAGACACAATTACGCAGGTTCTTGTCTTGAAGAGGTATTCCAAGGAATCCTGTATCAATTTTTCTGACTCAGAATCTAAGGCTGATGTGGCCTCATCAAAGAGAAGTATCTCAGGGTCATTTAGAATTGCTCTTGCTATGGATATCCTCTGCCTCTCTCCACCAGATAGGAGCATGCCCCTCTCACCTACAATAGTATTATAACCCTTCGGAAGCTTTGAGATGAATTCATGAGCATGTGAGATACTCGAGGCCTCTATAATCCTTTCCATATCATAATCCATTCCACAGGTTATGTTCTCTTTTACAGTTCCATTAAAGAGAAATACCTCCTGGGTTACAAAGGCTATCTTTCCCCTTATCCAATTGAGGGACAGGCCCTGTTGGTTGAGATTGTCAATTAGTATTTCTCCTGTTGTTGGCGAATAGAGCGATGCAATCATATTCAGTATTGTGGATTTCCCTGATCCCGATGCCCCTGCTAGGGCTACATTCTCCCCTTTAGATATACTAATTGTAATTTTGTTTAGCGCGTATTCTTCATCGTATTTAAATGATATTTCTTTCAGTTGAATTGATTGATTAAAATGTCCATTAACACCAATATAGAAATCTTCGACAGGCAGTTTGAGTATTTCAGAGATTCTTATTGACGCTGCCTCACCAGCTTTGATATTGTTGATTGAGTTCGATATCATCTTTATAGGATCAAAGAGGTTTATGATGATCAGAATAAAGAAAATAAACTCTCCGCTGGTGAGTTCACCCTTAATAATCTGGTAACCGCCAAATATGAAAAGGGTTATTGCTACTATTGTTCCTATTAATTCAACGAAGGATGGATTTAAATTCTGATACACCCTTCTCCTGAGGTCGTTTTTAAAAAGTGAATCGTTTATTTCTTTATATTTATTTTCTTCATATCCTTCCATACTAAAGGATTTGATTACTTTTATTCCTGAAATGGTCTCCTGCAGCTTTGAGCTGATGTCTGCAAAATTTTCCTGTATCAGGACTGTAATTTTTTTTACGAGATTTCCGAAATATCTAATTGGCAGGCTTGTTAAGCCTGCCAGTAATAGCGTAAAGAAGATTAATCTCCAGTCAATAAGTGATAGAATAGTAATATTAATTATTAGAAGAATAAAGCCAGATATCAGGTTGTAAATCTCAGAGCTTACAGCAATGGATAGAGGCAATACGTCAAGGGTAATTCTTGATAAGAGCTCCCCGCTTCTACTCTTATGAAAATATTTATATGGGAGTTTAATTATTTGAGAAAAGAGTTCGATTCGTATATTTTTTACCACCCTGTTTCCAGCATAGGCAAAGAGGGATCTGCCAATAAAATCTGATAAATTTTTAATGAATAATAGAGGAACTATGAGTAGAGCAAATAGTGTAATTATCTCTTTTTTTGTTTTTGTGTTAAGGTATGAGTTAATATAAAATTTGACTTCTATAATAATTACTCTTAGTCTCTCTAGGAAAGTGAGATTATGTTTTTGTGATAATATTCTCTCCTCATCGGAAATCCTATAACCACGGTCAGCCTCTCCTGTCATGGTGTCGAATATTGGGACTATGGAATAGAGCGTTACCGCGTTGAATACCGAAAAGAGAATAGAGAATACAATTGCAGTGATCAAAATGAATTTATAGGGTAATACAAATTTTAATATTTTGAAAAAGCTTTTCATCAAAACTCCTATTATTCCATCTCTGCAAATTGTTGCCTATATAGCTTTGTGTATATGCCCTCTCTTTTGAGGAGTTCAATGTGTGTACCTGATTCTGCTATCCTTTTATTCTCAATAACAATGATCAGATCAGATTTAATAATTGTTGATAGCCTGTGGGCGATCACGAAGGTGGTTCTGGATTTCATCAGATTATATAATGAACTCTGTACAAGCCTCTCAGATTCAGCATCCAGAGAGGATGTTGCCTCATCGAGAATCAGGATTGGAGGGTTTCTCAGAAGTGTACGCGCAATAGCGATCCGCTGCCTCTCCCCGCCTGAAACCATGATGCCCCTTTCCCCAACCACAGTGTTGTATCTATCCGGCATCCCAATGATAAAATCATGAGCATTTGCTATTTTAGACGCTTCCACTATCCTTTCCATAGGAATGTTATCTCTTCCATATGCTATATTTTCGGATATTGTTCCGTTAAAGAGGAAAATTTCCTGTGAGACAACACCAATTGAGCGCCGTAATGAAGCGAGTGAAATAGTTTTAATGTCAATATCATCAATGTAAATAGTACCATGACTAGGCTCTATAAATCTTGGAATAAGGTCTACTAAGGTTGTCTTCCCTGCTCCTGATCTTCCCACGAGAGCCACTGTTTTTCCTATTCCAATTGAAAGGCTAATATCCTCCAAAATATATTCATTAGCAGAAGGGTATTTAAAATACATCTTTTCAAATTTTATTCCCTTTCTTGGGATAATAGTGTTATCATCAGGTGTAGGATCAATATTATTTATATTGAAGATATTATAGTCATTTTCTTTCTCATGATCAACTAACTCAAATATTCTCTCTCCAGCAGACTCAGCCTGTTTTACTTGGTTGTTCATGTTTGCAATCTGTTTTATCGGATTCATGATATACAAGAAGGTAAAGATAAAGAATAAAAGCTCTCCCTTTGTGTATACCCCTGCAGTTATTTTCTCTCCGCCATATATTAATAGGAAAACCAAAAAAATGGATGATATTATTTCGATAATCTGTGGACGACTTATGTCTATCATTGATTTTTTTATTTTTTTGTTAAAAAGGGTTTTAACAAGTTTAACAAATCGATTAATTTGGAGACCTTCCATCTGATAGGATTTAATAATCCTAATCCCCTCAATTGTTTCAAGCACTATAGATGAGATATCAGACATCCTCTTCTGTTCGATTTTGCTGTATCTCTTAAATGCTCTTCCCATAATGATAATCGGTATAGTAATAACGAAAAGCACAACAAAAGCCATTGAGGTTAATTCAGTATCCATATATAATAGTAAGATTATATGAGTTATTACTATGAAAATGTTTACGATGAACTTTCTCAACTGATTGCTTAGGGTTCCGGAAATTAGATCAGTATCGTAGATTATTTTTGAGATTAACTCGCCTGTCTTTCGTTTATGAAGGACGCTTAAAGGAAGATTGAGAATGGAATGATAAAGATGTTTTCTGATATCGCGCAACGCTCCATTTGCTGCATGTCCGATGTAGTACACTGCGAGTAACTTAAATGTCATTCTTAAAAAAATGACAGATAATAGGGCAATGCATGAATAGATTAGAAAGGTAAATTTGCTTGTTTTTTTAAATAGATTATTGAGAGTGATTTTTAGTCTTGCTCTGTAAAAGATAAGCTTTTGTTTAATATCGTGAAGGCTTTTCTCTTTCAGTATTTCTATCTCATTCTTGTGTAGTTCCAATTGATAGAGCCCTTCACCGGGCGAGAGTGTATCGAATATTGGAATAACGCTTGTTAAAGTTAGGCCATTTGCAATTGAGAAGGCAAAGGCAAAGATAGAACCGATTAGAAAGTGTTTTCTATAAGGGAATAGATATTGAATGATTCTTATAAATGTTCTCTTCTTCACCTCGACATGAGGCAGGCGCTTAATCATGTCTCTCTTGTTAATTGTAACAGGATTATATTATTGTAAATGCATCCATGAAATGTTCTGAAAAACTTAATCGTGACTGGGTCTAATTCAACTTGAATGGATATAACAATACTGATGATATCTGCTAGTATTTGTAAACACAAGCTTAAAGGTGTCAGTTTCTAGCCCGGCTTGAGCTATTATTATCTATAAACTAATGGAATTCAAGTCAATTATTTCTATTGAATGTATGTTATATCACTATGCTAAGGGGTTCATATTAAACAGAATAGGAGGGGTCCTTCTTTATTAGTATCTCTTTTATCTTTGAGTCTCCTGCTGAGAAGTAAATAATGTGAGACTCTAATATTTTAAATTCGTTTATTAAATTTAAAAATTCTTCCTTATAGTTGGCTTCGTTTAGATCGATTTCACTACATTTGTTTTTTTCTACAAAAATTGCTTTCATATTTATCCCTGATTTACCTTTTTTATTATTTAATTATTAATGAGGCTGTAATACATGTTATAATGTTAATCGTGATTTTCTCCATTTATAATAAAGAATATTATAGCAAAGCCATTATAAAGTAGTTATAATATTAAATGTATGATTATAATATATGAGTATAAAAGGAAGTTGGGAAAATATCATTGTTTCCTTAATAACCAATGATAGTAATTAGAAAATCATACTATCGAAGAAATTTATTTAATCCATAGGGATTTATAACTCGCATGCAAAACTGTTACATGGGGTTGTGAATAATCATATTAATACTATCTAATACTGTTCAGCAACAATATTAGAACTTTAGTATTTTGTCCACAATTTTAATAGTTTTTTATGAGAATTTGAGACCCAAGGCTTTAATTTGAGAATACACCTTTCCTAATTTATATTACAGGAGATAAAAGATTCACTATTTCTTGCATTTATTTTGGGAAGGGTTTATATTGATGAGATGAAGGGGTGGAATGAGTACAATACCTGAAGATCTATTATATACCCATAATCACCTTTGGGTAAGGGTGCTTGATGAATTTGTATGTGTATGCGGCATAACTGATCATTTTCAGGATGTAATGGGGGATATCTCCTTTGTAGAGCTTCCAGAAGAGGAAATGGAACTCTCCCAAGGGGAGCAGTTTGGTTTTCTCGAATCGATAAGGGATGTATGCAATATACATTCTCCAATATCTGGTAGAATTATAAAAGTAAATATACTGTTAGATGAGAATCCGGGATTGATCAATAATGATCCATATAATGAAGGTTGGATAGTCCAAATTGAGATAAAGTACAAATATGAATTAGATGATTTATTGAATCCGGATTCATATTTAGAGCATATAGAATTGAATGTATAGGTTTTACTGAAGGTAATAGGAATTACTATTTAGGAAGTATGTTATACCCTTAGCATGAGATCCTTTCCATATCTACATTTGGATGGTTATTGTAGGGGGGTAACCTCTCCTTAATCGCATTTATCTGCATTTGGTTATCCAGTATCTTTGTCATTATTCTTGATGGGTCATCATTCAGATTAACATCTAAGGGATGATCATAGTATTGTGCCACCAACCTGCCATTCTCTTTTGTTAATCTACAAAATACTAACACCCTAGGTTTGAGTAAATCCTCTATACCTAGGCTCACAATAATAGCGAGTTCCTTTGTGTTGAGTTCACATATTTCGTTAGTAGAATAAAAAACTTGAGCATTATTCAGGATTGGTCCAATTTTATTGATGAAATTGCTGACCAGATTATAATCGAAGAGTCCATTTGAGGAATTTACAATGGATTTAAGCGCATGAGAGGGTGATATCGCATCTCTATAGGGCCTTTTTGATGTTAAGGAATCGTATATATCGCAAATTGATATAATCTTAGGGTACAGGGGCAGATTGACATAGGGATACATATAATATCCCTGATTGTTATATCTCTCATGATGAAATAGAACTGATTGCTCTATTATTCTATTGGTCCTATTGATACATTTTATCATTTCGTAGCTTAATTGAGGGTGTTTTTCGATTTCCTTCATCTCTGAGGCGTCTAATTCCCCCTCCTTTTCGAGAAGTTGCTTATCAATCTTCATCTCACCGATATCGTGCAGATATGCTGCCAATGTTAGTGACCTAATTTCATCCAGGGAGAAGAGGCCTAGCTTAATAGCAAAGATGGCTGAGAGTATTCCTACATTTACTGAGTGGTTGTAAATATATTCATCATAGTCCTTTAAATCTTTCAACAGGTTCACAACCTCTATCTCAGATGTAGTAAGATCATCTAATATGGCTTCAATTATATCCTCAGCCTGTAGAAAGGAATTCTCACTCAACTTCTGGGTTGCGGATACCTCTTCCATGATCTCCCTTGATCTGCAAAAAGCGATCTTTTTTCTATAATCAGGAATATTCTCCCACTCCCTAAAGACTATGTTGCCATATTTTTCAGTTATCATCTTGAGCCTTTCTTGTGTGAGGATGACTCTAGCATCGAAGATCTTTTCACCCTTAAGAGAATATATAGGATATACAAAACAGCTATTAGGCCTTAAATAGCTAAGATCTATTTTAATCCTTTTTGATCTAATCATGCTTAAATCCTTTCTCCCAATAATTTTGAGTCACCATATCAGGTAGTGAATTATTCTATTGAAGCCTTATACTAATATCTAACCAATTCGGACAAATGAAGGCTCAATCACTGGTGTCACTCTGACTTACCCCTTAACATGGATTATAAATATTGCTTGACTTCGTATATTAATCCTTGAATATATTTTTTCCGAGAGTTATGGAAATCTACCTCTCATTGGAGGTACGGAGACCCAATTATTATGATTGCTATCCAGCCTATCACAAGGTCAGATGCTTATCAATAAATGAGAAATAAAATCTTCCTCAGGTAATTTATCAGATAGATAATATAATTATCGTACATCATGGTGGTTTTTCTAAAACAATTAAGCGATATTGTATGGGGAATTCCCTTGATTGTGCTGCTACTCGGTACAGGGATTTATCTCACATTTTTGCTGAGGGGTCTACAATTTAAAACCCTCCTCTCGTCTCTTTATTTAGCACTTATACGGAGAAAGGAGGAAGGGGGTAAGAAGGGAGACATCTCTCACTTTCAGGCATTGATGACCGCTCTTGCTGCGACAGTTGGAACTGGGAATATCGCTGGTGTTGCCACTGCAATCGCTACTGGCGGGCCAGGCGCCCTGTTTTGGATGTGGATAACCGGCTTTTTTGGGATGGCCACAAAGTATAGCGAGGGTGTGCTTGCCGTCAGGTATAGGGAGGTTGATAAATTTGGCACAATGTGTGGCGGTCCCATGTACTATATATCAAGGGGTTTAGGGAGTAAATCTTTAGCAAGATTATTCTCTATTTTTGCATGCATCGCTGCCTTTGGAATAGGGAATATGGTTCAGGCAAATTCTGTTGCAGATGCCCTTAACTCGACCTTTGGTATTGCACAATGGCAGATCGGGATTGTATTATTTATTTTTACATCCATTGTAATAATGGGTGGAATTAAGAGTATTGCAAGGGCAACATCAATAATTGTTCCAATTATGATAGTATTCTATATGGTTGGTTGTTTTTCTATACTTATATTATACTATAAAGAGATTCCTAATGCCTTTTCTTTAGTATTTTATCATGCCTTCTCTCCCATTGCCGCCAGCGGAGGATTTATAGGGGCAGCGGTTAGGCACACGATAAGGATGGGGGTGGCAAGGGGTATCTTCTCAAACGAATCCGGGCTTGGAAGTTCCCCAATAGCCGCTGCAGCCGCCAAAACTGATGAGCCCGTTCGTCAGGCACTGGTGTCTATGACTCAGACCTTTATAGACACAATTGTTGTATGCACACTCACTGGGTTGGTCCTGATCGTTACTGGAGTGTGGGATTGTGGCAAGAATGCTGCCGCATTAACCGAATTTGCCTTTGAGACCGGACTCCCAGGCGATTGGGGTGGGGCGGTTGTTTCTATTGGTATTCTCTTTTTTGCCTATTCCACTATATTGGGGTGGTCGTATTATGGCGAAAAATCCATTGAGTATCTCCTGGGAGAGCGTTCCATTAAGCCCTATCGAATGCTTTGGGTAATATCCGTATTCATTGGGGCAGTCTTGAAGATTGATCTGATATGGACATTCTCTGATATTATGAATGGGCTTATGGCCCTGCCCAATCTCATCGCATTGATAGCCCTATCTGGAATAGTGAAGATGGAGACCGTGAGGTATTTTTCATCTCTGGGGAAGGATTAATGAAGCTGAATAAATCTCTTCTTTTATTTACAATACTCACAATACTATTATCGTGCAAAGATTTTTCTTCTGTTAGGGAGCCGCATTCACTGTATATCCATCTTTCAGCAGAGCCTGGCACTTTGAATCCAATCACCGCCACTGATGCTTATGAAAATATGATAAATAGAAATATATATGAGACTCTTCTCGATCGAGATTACGAGACTCTGGAGTTGATCCCTCAACTTGCTGAGAGATGGGAGATATCAACGGATAAATTGAGATTCAGGTTTCATCTGAAGAGGGGTGTATTATGGAGTGATGGGGTTGAGTTTACATCCGATGATATAATCTATTCATTTAATTTAATAAAAGATCCGAAGGTTGCATGCGCACAGTTGAAGGTGTATTATGTTGATGTTAAAAGAGTTAAGAGGATTGATAAATATACGGTTGAATTTCAGTATTCCCGCCCATATTTTTTAGCCCTTGAATTTTGCGGTGGAATACCCATTGTACCTAAGCATATCTTTGATGATGGCACTGATTTTAATACTCATAGGAATAACAGATTTCCCATTGGCACTGGACCATACAAATTTGAGCGATGGGATACTGGCAAGAAGATTATTCTCACACTGAATGATAGGTATAGGGGTGAGAAACCGGAGATTAAAAAGGTAGTATATAAGCTTGTGCTTGAGGTGAATATTGCCCTGCAGATGCTGAAGAAGGGAGAGCTTGATGTGATGTCGCTGCGCTCAATTCAGTGGGTAAGGCAGACAAACTCTGAAAGGTTCTTGAATAGATTCTACAAATTAAAATACTACCTGCCATCATACAATTATATCGGCTGGAATGCGCGAAGAGAGTTCTTCAAGGACAGGAGGGTTAGGCTAGCATTAACCCATTTGATTGACAGAGAAGAGATATTGAAGAAATTGATGTTTGGATTGGGGAAAATAGTGACCGGAAATTTCTACATAAATAGCAAAAGCTATAATCAGAAGATAAAAAAATGGCCCTTCGATCCTGAGATGGGTAAGAAGCTATTAAAGGAGGCTGGATGGGTTGATACAGATGAGAATGGTATTATCGATAAGAAGGGAAAGGAGTTTTCTTTTACCTTTACAATTCCCTCTGGGAGCAAGTTTTCCGAAAGATTGACAAGCATTCTGAAGGAGGATTTGTCTAAGGTCGGGATTGAGATGGATATTAACAAGTATGAATGGGCGGTTTTTGTAGAGAAGCTTCATAAGAGGGATTTTGACGCCGTTACACTTAGCTGGAGTCTGGGTTATAGCGGTGATCCATATCAACTCTGGCATTCCTCACAGCTTGAGAAGGGATCAAACTTCTGTTATTTTAAAAACGCAGAGGCTGATTATATTATTGAAAAGGCTCGAAAGGAGTTTAATGAGACAAAACGTATAGAGATGTATCATCGATTTCATGAGATAATTCACTATGAGCAGCCATATACTTTTTTGTATTGTTCACCTGCCTTGGTTGTTGTGAGCAAGAGGTTTGAAAATGTGAAGGCCTATGCAAGGGGGCTTAAATATATGGAATGGAGGATTAGGAATTAGACATGAAGAGGTATATCATAAAGAGGCTCTTGCTTCTAATCCCTACCTTTATTGGAATAACCCTGATCACGTATTTTATGGTCAGGCTGGCTCCAGGGGATTATACAAGCCTTCAGGCTGGGCTTGATGGAGGACTGAAGGCAGGATCAGTGGGCAGGGAGATACTGGAACAGGAAAGGAAACTCTATGGGTTGGATAAACCTATTATAATAGGTTATGGGGAATGGTTGGCAAGATTTGTAACCATAGATTTTGGGATTTCCAGAAAGGATGGCAGGCGAGTATCAGAACGGATTGCTGAGGCCTTGCCAATCACACTTACTCTAAATGTGATAACTTTGATCCTGGTGTATATCATATCCATACCAATGGGTATTTACTCCGCTGTAAAGAAGGATACTGCCTTTGATCGAGGATCTGGTCTTATATTATTCATATTGTATTCAGTCCCAACCTTCTGGGTGGGGCTGCTTCTGCTTATGTATTTAAGCGGTGGTGAGTATTTAAATCTATTCCCCCTGGGTGGAATAATGTCCGATTGGGTGGAGGAAGCTGGTTTCTGGACAAGATTTATGGACGTTATATGGCATCTTGTTCTGCCTGTTGCGACTCTAACATATGGAAGTTTCGCCTTTTTAGCAAGATATACAAGAGCAACCATGCTTGAGGTAATAAATCAGCAATTCATTATCACAGCCAGATCAAAGGGCCTTTCCGAAAAGAAGGTAATCTTTGTTCATGCATTCAGGAATTCCTTAGTGCCCCTTGTGACCTTGATGGCCACGCTCTTGCCGAGTTTACTTGGGGGAAGCGTTATTGTTGAGTCAATATTCTCAATACCTGGCATGGGTATGCTTGCTTTTCAGTCTATCCTTTCAAGGGATATCCCAGTAATAATGGCCATCGCTGCGATTTCCGCTTTGCTCACCCTTATAGGGATCCTTTTGGCTGATCTGGTATATGCCCTTGTGGACCCGAGGATTCGCCTGGAGGGGAAGATATGAGTGAGAGAAGGGGATATTGGGGCACAGTATGGCTTGAGTTTAAAAAGAACAGGCTTTCATTGACAGGGCTTGTTGTTGTGCTGTTTTTATTTCTCATTGCTATTGGCGCTCCATTCATTTCAAATAATAAGCCCTATATCTATATTACAAATGATGAGGTCTACTTCCCATTATTCTTCAATTATCCCGAGTTTAAGGGCAAGGATTTAAGGAAGGATGAATTTAAGGGATTTAAGATATTCCCTCCAATTCCATATTCCTATTCTGAATATGATCTCGATTCTATTGTGATTTCGCCTGGGAAGAATCATCCCCTTGGCACAGACGAGCAGGGTCGAGATCTGGCTTCAAGGATGGTCTATGGAACAAGGGTATCTATATTGGTTGGATTTGTAGCAGTATCCCTTTATGTTCTTATTGGGATAATAATAGGCACCATTGCCGGCTATTATGGCGGCAAGGTGGATATAGTCATCTCCAGGTTTATTGAGATTGTCCTATGTTTTCCTACTTTTTTTCTCATTTTAACAATGCTGGCGCTTGTAGGCCCCAGTCTTTTTAATATAATGATAGTGATTGGTTTAACCGGATGGACAGGGATTGCAAGGATTGTACGTGGAGAATTTTTAAAGCTAAGGGAGATGGATTATGTGCAGGCCTCAAAGGCGCTTGGCATTCCCAATAGATTGATAATTTTACGACATATTCTACCCAATTCTCTAGCCCCTGTGCTTGTGTCAGCAACATTTGGAATAGCTTCAACAATTTTAATAGAGTCTTCACTTAGCTTCTTGGGATTCGGTGTTCAGCCCCCTACTCCTAGTTGGGGGGATATCCTCTCTCAATCGAGGGATTTTATGGATTTCGCTTGGTGGTTAACCCTTATTCCTGGTCTTGCAATATTCATTACCATTACTGCCTATAATCTGATAGGAGAGGGGCTTCAGGAAGCAATAGACCCTAAATACAGGCGAGGATGAGAATAATAGGCACCATCTTTTCCTGTCAAGTAGAGAGGTACTCCTGCCGAATTATCAACTAAAACTCTTTGAAAATAAAATGCCCTATGAACCGAACACTACTAGATAGCAAATTAAATTTTAGGGTCAAGCCGCTAAAGCATGAGTCTTGCCATGCTTTCTGAGATAATCATTTAAATTCATAAAATTCCAAAAATTATCCAACGGTCTTCGAAGTCTTTACATCGCAGCCATGCCATTGGATTCGCATGCTGGAGAGTCCAGCGCATACCCGTCAATTTTAACCGGCTTGCAACGATATATTTATTAGCACTCTCTATAGCGCAGCTACCTATATGATAACCTTTCTCGCGGTATATATCATAACACATTGAATTTTTATTCCCATAAAAATAAGCTCTAAGCTCCATTATCGGGGTTTGATTTATTTTTCTATTCTACGCCTCTTTTCCCAATATCTTTATAACATCATCGACTTTGCCATCCCATAATTTCTCCTTGTAGGAATTCACCCACCCCTCACAATACGATTTATTTTGATATTTTCATTAGAGCTTCCTATCCTTATTGGGGGACATAATAAAACATACTCCTGAAAATTAATAGTCATTTTTTTGAATATGTAAAATCAATTTACTATCCCCTACTGATTATTTAACGAAATTATAATTGACATAAATGAATTAATCACTAATATATTAGTTTGAAATTACTTAGGTTTGTTAACATTCACGGGATGCGTATGAGTCAAAGATCGTTATTTTCGTTAAGAGGTTAAATCCTTAAAAATGAAAAATTATTTTCAATCTTCTCATTGAAATAACTATTGGCTCTATTTACATGATAGAGAAAAAAGTATACCTTTTTGATTTGGATGGGACACTCATTGATACAATGGATGGATTCGCCGATATTGCGGGAAGAGTAATCACTGATTATCATCCAGAGATATCATTTATAGAGGCCAGAAGAAAATATTTAGAAACATCCGGTGTTCCATTCTTTAGACAGCTCGAAATTATAATACCTGGTTGCCCGACAAATTCTGAAAAGGCTGCAATCTTTGAAGAGACTAAAAAGGGTGTTTTTTTTAATATTAGTTTTTCAGATGATGTTAGAAAAACTATTACAACATTAAGAGAAAGAGGATATATAGCCGGTATTTCTTCAAACAACTACCAACATCTAATAAATCAATTAATTGAGAGAGAAGGTCTTAAGTTTGATATAGTCTTGGGTTTTATGGAAGGTTTTGAGAAGGGCAGAGATCACTTTGATTATGTAATCAATAAGTATAATATTAATAAAGAGGAACTTATATTTATTGGGGATTCTTTAAAGGATGCTGAAAAAGCAATATATAATGGAATAAGCTTTATTGGCTTATGCAATATCTTTAATCCTAAAGATTTTCTAAAGTTAGATCGAACTATTATTACAATAAAAAAAATTACGGAGCTTTTAAACCTATGAGAGCAATTATATTAGCAGCCGGTGTCGGCAAGAGAATGGGCAAGATCACTCATAGAAGAACTAAGGGGATGGTTTCTGTTAATGGCAAAAAATTGATCGATCATATCTTGGATTTTCTAGAATTAAACATAATTGATGAGGCGATTGTTGTTGGCGGCTATTATTTCAAGGAGTTGAAAGAGCATGTTGATAATAGGAATTTAAAAAATGTAAAAGCTATAGAAAACAAAAACTTTCATAAAGGAAATATATTTTCTTTAATTAGAGGATTAAAGGAATTCTCAGGGGATTCCTTTCTAATAACTAACGTTGATCATATATACCCACGGGCGATGTTCAAAAAAATGAAGGAATCCTTCAAGCATATCACAGCGATGTGTGATTTTGATAGGGAATTAACTGATGACGATATGAAAGTGAAACTAAAAAAATGCAATGGCTCTATTTCAATTGATCAAATAAGGAAAGGGCTTAATGATTATAATTGTGGATATATCGGGATGACCTATGTTGATATCTCAATGGAAGAAGCTTATCGAAATGCTATACAAGAAACACTCAAGAGACGCGGCGATGGGGCTGTTGTTGAAGATATTTTACAAACTTTAGCAGAAGATGAGAAGACAGCTCCTCAAATATGTGACCTTTCTGGTTTCCAATGGCATGAAGTTGACACAGAAGATGATCTCATAAGAACAGAGAAGGATATATTAACAAATAAACAACTCATAAAATCTACCAGATAAATCTAAGTGGATCTATTATCCTCCCATGCCTCATTATTGTAAAGTGAAGATGGGGGCCCGTTGATCTTCCAGTAGATCCCACCAAACCTATAATATTGCTTTGCTCTACCCAATCACCCTTTTTTACTTTCAGAGTATGACAGTGACCATAGACTGTTGCATAACCATCTCGATGTTGAATGATTACAGTTTTTCCATATCCATCTAACCACTTTGACAGGGTGACGATCCCCTTCCTCGCAGGATGTATAGGAGTTCTTGTCCTTGCCCTTATGTCTATTCCATTATGAAAATGCTTTCCATGCAGAAAAGGATCAATCCTGGTTCCATATAATGATGTATAATACCCTTTAATTGGAGACTGAAATATCTTTCTTATTTTATATAATCCTTCAAGGTGATTATTTACTACTTCAGGCTTTACAGCCTTAAAGAAAACTAACCTAATATCATCAAGAGAAAAAAGCCTGAATATAGAAGGAAAATATTCCCCTCTGATTTTATCTTTATAGCCTAACTTCTTCGACATTCGCCATACATCATAAAAGTTATCTAATGCCATGAGCACGCCCTCTTCTTGTGGAACAACAATTTCAATACCCTCCTTAGCAAGCAATGATGTTAAAAAAGGATTTGCCGCAATTAATGTATCTATTGAAATATTATTCCTCATTGCAACATTCCAGTAGGATTCTCCCCTCCTCATCCTGTGTATATTTAAATTTGTCCCCAACCCCAAATCATAAGGATAAGATCTTATAAGGTGCAAATATTCACCTTCAGACTTAAAAAATGGGAATCCATCCTTAATTATGTAGCTTTCAGCATTAACCTTGATTCTCTCTATGAAGATCGCTGCAATGATATTTCCAATAAGAAAAACTGCAACAATCATAAGAAGGAGGCCTAAAAGGTATTTCTTCATTTCTCTTGCTTGATAATTTGTTATTGGAAAACCGCGTATTATCACTTTAATCCAAGCTCCTTTGATCTTGTTTTTGCTGCCTCAATTGCATCCATGACAATTCCGGAAAATGCAAGCCTTTCAAGCATATGAACCGCTTCAATGGTAGCTCCGCCGGGAGATGTTACCCTTCCCCTTAATACTACAGGGTCTTCTCCAGTTCTGATCAGCATTTCTGCCGCACCGAGGATCGTCTGCGCTGAAAGGATAAGCGCCTTGTCCCGAGGGATACCCATCCTTACCCCGCTGTCAGTCATAGCCTGAATTAACATAAATCCATAAGCTGGACCACATCCAGAAAGCGCTGTAACCGCATCCATATATTCTTCAGATAAGATCATCACCTTCCCAAGATATGAGAATATCTCAAGTACCATATTCAATGATTCTTCTTCCACATTTATATTCGGAGAGATTACAGACATCCCACTGCCAATCATGGCAGGCATGTTTGGCATCACACGAACAATTTTATGCGGAGTTTTGAGGATATCCTCTATTGTGCTTATGGCTATTCCAGCTGCGATGGAAACAATTATCTTCTTTGCAAGTTGACCCTTTATCTCTTTTACTACTGAAGGCAAAATATCAGGCTTAACCGCAATAATAATGATGTCACTTCTGTCCGTTAATCCTTGAAGGGTATAGTGAGTAACAATATTATAATTCTTTTTCACATATTCTATTTTTTCTTCATCGATATCAAAAATAGAAATATTATTCCTGTCAATATTCTTGGAAAGATGTGCTATTATAGCACTACCCATATTCCCAGCACCAATGCAACCGATTGACTTATCCCTAAGCATGATGACCTGCCCTATTCCTCTCTCCAAAGATTGCGGTTCCAACCCTTAGCATTGTAGAGCCTTCCTCAATCGCAATTTTATAGTCTGATGACATCCCCATGGATAGGACATCGATATTCAACCCAATGCTCTCATTAACATCATTCAATAATTGTTTTAACATTCTGAAGGAATCACGAATCATATCATTATTCCTTGTCATGGGACCAATTGTCATCAATCCACAGAGTTGAATATTGAATAATTCTGTAATATCATTACAAATATCCAGCACCATGCCTGGTTGGACTCCGCTTTTAGTATCTTCTCCGGAGGTGTTTACCTGTAAGAGAATCTTTTGTTTTTTACCTATCTTTTCCGCTTCCTTATCAATTCTAAGGGCTGTATTTAATTTATCTATTGAATGAATGAGATCAAAGAGACTGACAGCATCCTTCGCCTTATTCGATTGGAGATGACCTACCATATGGAATTGAAAATCTCCCTTAAGTTCTTGAATTTTACCCTTTGCCTCCTGAACCTTGTTTTCGCCAAAGAGCCCTATACCAGCATCAATAGCTTCCTGTACAATCTTAGTTGGGAATGTCTTACTTATCGCTACTACCTCAATCTCTTCAGGATCCCTTCCAACATCAATAGCTACTTTCTTAATCTCTTCCTTTAAATTGTTATAGTTATCAAGGATACCCATTATTATTCATTAGATTCTTTTTTGTCATACAGCATTCATTGCAACACAAGCATTCGTCGGTTCACAATAGCTTATACAACTTCAGTTCAGCAATAATATACTCTTTCTTCTTGAGGTCTATAACTCACTGGTATCTATTTACGATAGATAATAGCATTAGGCCTATAAAAGTCTTCTAAATATAGAATAGCAATTGTAGGATAATGCGACATATTGTTTCTGTTGTCAATGAAAAATAAAAATGTTGCATTATCAAAGGTCAATAAATCAATCCTTACTCAATTAATAATATGCCATCCCTTCTCAATATAATATTTCGGCATATGAAAGGGTATTGTTTCAATTATTTTAATAAAAAAATGTGAATGGCTTAGATTGAAAATTCATCAATGATAACCCATTGAACTTTGTAAGTCAATATTCTTTTTTTTGTTTAGGAAAATTCATTGAACATTTGTAAATATTTTGTTTACATAACTTATTCCATTATTATTAGTATATTAAACCTGCTTGATATTAGGTATGATATCTGAACGGGAGAAATTATAAAACGTTTCATACAAGGGAATGGACTTACCTCACCTACTGATGTGAAGAGTATCTATTTACAATCCATATCAATTAGGAGCTTTGATTGGAGATCAAGGCAATAATTCTTGACAAAAGGATGGATACGTTTAAGCATGTTTTGCCAATAATTGAATTAAACTTTAATTGATGGAGGTTAGGTATGAAAGAGGGTGGATTCAATTTTCAAAAATTAATTGATGATTCTAAGAGTACTTTACTATCTCCAAAAGCGTACTTCTCATCCATGGCAAAGGAAGGCGGTTATATTGATCCTATCATAAAGGCTGCAGCATATGGTATAATTGCTGGATTGATAAGCCTGTTCTGGAGCGTATTAGGTTTAAAGGTAGTCGGTGCGACTAGCAGTATTAGCAATATCATTATTGCTCCCCTATATGCACTAATCGGACTATTCATAGGGGCTCTTATACTTCTTCTGATCTCTGCAATATGTAGTGGAGACACAAGTTATGAGGCTAACCTGAGGGTTGCTGCTTCCCTTTCTCTTCTCTTCCCAATAAATGCAATACTATGGTTTACATATGGGATCAATATTACCTTTGGCTCTATTATTTCCATCGTAATAGTGCTCTATGGGATTTGGTTACTATTTAATTCACTCGTGCATGCCCTCAGTTGTAAGGAAGATATAGCAAAGATTGTATCAATAATACTTGCAATTATTCCAACAATATCTATTCTGGGTTCTTTGGTCTGTTATAGAGCGGTTACGAATGTTACTGATGATGTAATTGAAGAATCTGAAAAAATCATGAGGGAATTGCCAAATGAGCAGAGGAAGGCGATTGAAGAATATAGAAAAATGTCTGAAAAGCTTTTAGAGGAATCAAATGAAAAAGAGTAAAATGCCTTTGCGAACTGTCATTGTCTACTTATATACAATACTTCTAATATTGCAGATACAATCATTTGCAGATCCCATAACCCTTGAAGAGATAATTGTGAGTGGAGAGAGGGAGATCAACCCAGAGGATCGTATCGATATCAAGGAAGTCAGAGAAACGTCGGCCAGGGATGTGGGGGAGGCCCTAAAATCTGTAGAAGGGGTTAGTGCTATTAGAAAAGGTACTATAGCCAATGACATTACCATTAGGGGATTCCAGAAGGACAACCTCACAGTACTCATCGATGGGATGATGATTCATGGAGCCTGCCCAAATCGCATGGATCCATCCTCATTTCATGTCGATTTTGCAGAGGTTGAAGAGATATCTGTTCAAAAGGGACCCTTTGACGTAAAAAATCCTGGTGGCCTCGGTGGTATCATTGATATTAGAACAATAAAGCCAGAAAAGGGATTGAATGGCGGCATTAATACATTTATAGGATCCTATAAAAACATATCCACTTCAGCAAAGGCCTCCTATGGTAATGAAGAAATGGATGCCCTTCTTGGATATTCCTACAAATATTCACTCCCCTATAGGGACGGGGATGGCAAACGAATTACGCAGCAATATCCGTTATCTTCAACAAATAGATATAGGGATGAAGAGGAGGACGATAAGGCCTATTCAATTATGACCTATTGGATCAAATTTGGATTTAATTTACCATATAATCAGAGGATAGCGATTAGCTATTCTCGCCAGGAGGCCAATGACATTATCTATCCCTATCTTCTTATGGATGCCGTTTTTGATGATACGGATAGATTGAATCTTACCTATCAAATATCAGAATTATGTGAATGGATAAGGAAGGTTGAGGCCCAATTTTACTTTAATGAAGTGGAACATGATATGACTGATAGCAGAAGGGTCTCCTCTGTAAGCTGGCCATCAGGTTATATGATGAAGACTAAGGCTGAGACAGAGACCTATGGAGGGAAGATTGGCTTTGAACTACAACTGTACACAGGAACTATGACTATCGGAATTGACTACTATATGCGGAATTGGAATACGGAAACAACATTGCCCACCGGAACTCAGAATTCAATTCCTAATGTTGATATAAGCAACGTTGGAACCTTTATTGAATATACTCAGCCTATAAGAAAAATAGCATTAATCATCGGCGCAAGATTTAACCAAACTAAATCCGAGGCTCACAATGATCGAACCCCCCTTTACACTCAATATCATGAAAACGCCAGCCGAGAAGAGACTGATTCCTATGGGGATGGCAATATACAGGTAACCTACAAAATGACCAAAAGGATCGAGCTTTTCTCTGGATTGGGACATGCGACCAGGGTTCCTGATCCGGTTGAAAGATATTTTGCCTTAGAAAAACCAATGACCAATCCTAATTGGGTTGGAAATCCGAAGCTTGATAATGTAAAGAATAGGGAGGTCGATTTTGGAATTAAATTTATTGAAGATTTATTTTTTTGTAAGGCAGTAGTCTTCTATAGTGATGTGAAGGATTATATTACCATTTTCAATATTACTGGAGTGAATAAGAATGCTAAAAGCTATAGAAATATCGATGCAACACTATATGGGGGCGAATTGAGTTCAACAATATATCTTCCCTTTCATCTCGACCTTCAATGGGGTTTATCCTATTCCCTTGGTCGTGATGACACTTATGAAAAACCCTTATTCGAAACTCCACCAATAACGAGCAGAATAGCCCTGCGCTGGGAAATGGATGATTATTTTACAGAGATTGAGAGCCTAATATCCGATGACCAGGATCGTATAGATTCTGATCTCAATGAAGAGAAGACCCCTGGTTGGAGTATATTCAACATAAAGATTGGGATGAAGTATAGAATGTTTAATCTATTTGCCGGAATTCAGAATATCTTTGACAGACAGTACTATGAACATCTCTCTTATCAGAGGGATCCTTTTAGAACCGGCATAAGGGTGCCGGAAATCGGAAGAAATTACTATTTCTTTCTTGCTTATTCATTCTAGTCTGAAATCACAAACCAAATTAAATATAATACTCTCATAATTCCTTCATAGTGTTTGATTATCATTCTTGCAAGGGCTGAGAGGGAATTTAAGATGTTTTCAAAGATGGAGGTAATTAAAATGATTACGCTCTTGGGGCAACATCAATGGAAAGATCACTGAAGATATTTTTTCTATAATACTGAAAACCGAGTCCGCCTACCATTGCAGCATTATCCGTGCATAATATTGGGGATGGAATCAATAACCTTTCATCATCCCTCATGCCTTCCATGAGCATCTCCCTGAGTCTACCGTTTGAAGCAACCCCTCCAGTGACAACGATATCTTTGATTTTATAGAGCCTTGCCGCCGCAAGGACTCTTCTTATAAGAATCTCAAGGCTTCTCTCCTGGAAGCTATATGCTATCTCTCTAGTATCCATATCCGGATTTTTTTTAACATAGTTTATCACCGCTGTCTTTATCCCGCTATAAGAGAATCTGAAATCGTCATTATTATCTGCAAGTATTTTAGGGAATATCATCCTCCTCTCTGTTGCGAGTTTTGCCATCTTCTCAATTATTGGTCCACCGGGATAGCCTAATTCTAAAAATTTTGCAACCTTGTCAAAGGCCTCTCCAACAGCATCGTCAACGGTTTTGCCTATTATTTCTAATCTTCCTATCCCCTGAACATGGTAAAGAACAGTATTGCCACCAGAAACGACCAACCCAATATATGGAAAAAATAGCATTTGTGCTTCCAAAAAGGGGGCATAGAGATGAGCCTCAAGATGGTTTATACAAATTAGTGGAATATTTAGTGAATATGAGATGGCCTTTGCAGACTGCAGGGCTATTAAGAGAGATCCTACTAAACCAGGCCTGTTTGTAGCTGCCACATAGTCAAGCGACCTAAACCCTACACCTGCCCGATCAAGGGCCTTGCTAATGAGCCCATTGATCACCTCTATATGAGCCCTGGAAGCAATCTCCGGGACTACACCGGAATATTCCTGGTGAATGTCAATCTGGCTGAATGTTATGTTTGAGAGTATTTCTTCCCCGTTTTTGACAACCGAGGCAGAAGTCTCATCGCAGGAGCTTTCCAGCCCAAGTCCGATAATATCGGATTTATCGCTCATTAATTATCGCAATTGCCTGTTTTAATTGATTATCGTATTCCATATCATAGATGGGACGCTTTGAATACTTACTGATCTCTCTCTTTAAAATAAAACCCGCGCTATGCAATGAGATTGAAAGGCCTTTGCTATCTAAAAAATCCTTAAACCTCTTCACATTCTCATCAGAGTAAATCCCATTTGATGCTACAAATTTTTCAGTCAATCCCTCTTTAATAATAACGCTAATATTCTCTTTGTCTGCTTCATATATATTCTTCCTCGAAATTCGATAATCAGGCTTCAATCCCTTCCCATGTATTGAAACTCCTGAGGGAGTATAGTACTTAGCAATTGTAAGTGTAATTCCGATATCTTCATCAAGACCAAAGACCTTCTGAACTGAACCTTTTCCAAACGTTTTTTCGCCAACTAGTTTTCCGCGATTGTTATCCCTTATGGCTCCGGAAAATATCTCAGAAGCAGAGGCGCTTCCCTCATTCACCAGCACAACAAGTTTGCCATTATATAAGGGTTTATTTAGGGATTTGAATTCATTTATGTTCCCTACCCCTTCTCTCCCTTTGGTTGAGACAATAATTCTTCCCTTATCGAGAAACATATCAGATATGCTGATAGCCTTATCTAAGAGACCGCCAGGATTCCACCGAAGATCGATAATAACCCTTTCTATACCCTTTTTATTAAAATAATCTAAAGCCTTCTCTACATCTCTGGGTGTATTCGAGCTAAAGACCTTTATCTTAAGATACCCAATATTCAAATCCTTAAGAATGTCATAGTTTACGGTTTCAATCTTTATGGGGACCCTCTCAATATTAAATTCGAGAAGTTCAGCAAATCCCTCCCGCCTCACAAATAGTTTAACCTTTGTATGAGGTAATCCCTTTATCATCTTTACGATTTCCGAGAGTTTTTTGTTTTTGATTTGAATATCATCTACTTTAACGATTATGTCACCGGTTTGTATACCGGCTCTCATAGCTGGAGTGTCCTCAATGGGCGAGATTACAACAATCTCACCCTCTTTAACCGTAATCTCTATCCCAACACCTACAAATTTACCAGTAGTCTCCTCCCTCAATTCGTAATAATCCTCTTCACCAAGAAACCTAGAATAGGGATCATTCAAGGATCTTACAATTCCCTCAATAGCCCCATAAAACAGCTCTTCGGTCTTCGGAGTCTCAACAAAGTCAGTCTTTATTATCTGGTAGACCTGATGGAAATAATCCAGGTATTTATGGGCAGGCTCTCCACTCGATGATAGAAAGGAGCGGTTTATTCCAAGGAAAAAACCTAATAAAAAAAACAGAAATAGAAGATGCAGCCTTCTCTCTTTTATCTTTTTTTTCATCTAATCTGTTACTCCAAAAAAATCTTCTTATATTTATCCTCATGCTTTTTACGCATATATTCTTTAAACATTTCAAAGTCAATCTTATGCTTGGACAATACATCCATAAGAATCTTTTCTCTCTGAGAGACTGATTGCTTTTCATCAAAGCTCTCTACAAATTCCCTCTGGATATATTCACCAAAAATAGTGCCAAACTCTCTTTCAGTAATTTTCTTACTTGTGCACCCCAGAATCAGAAAAAAAAGGACAATTAGCGTAATGTTTTTCATATCAAATCCCATTTGATTATAGAAGTAATATATATAATTTGCTTTAAGGTGTCAATATATTTTAGCACATCAAAATCTCAATAAATTACATGTATGTAACTATTGTCAAAATGGGTATGATGCCTTAACAAGGGGGATGTCCTGCCACCTGGTTGTATAGCCCTTCGATAGATAGGACCTTCTCATCTGCCAAGGCTTTCCGCTACCCTCCGCTGCATAACGCACAGTGTTGCGTCCCCAGCGTGCATTTATATAATCGATTGTCTTCATGATAGCCCTTTCCCGCTCTGTGTCTCCGGAAGGCATAAATAGATTGAGTTGGGCATCTTCCTTGGGGATGATCTCCATGAGCATTATGCCTGTTTTTTTGTAGCGATATCCACTACGGAAAATTCTGTCAAGGCTGTTATGCGCATAGCGAATCAACTCAGGCGTATATGATGTTGGGACAGGAAGGCGATAGGTGATTGAATTGGAATATTGTGGCTCTTGCTTAAAACGATTTGTGGCGATAAACACATTGATATAAGAAGCTACCGAATCTTGCAGCCGCAACTTCTCAGCAGCCCGTGCAGTATAGGCCGCAAGCGCCTCCTTTAATTCCCCCAGTTTTTCCACTGGACGCCCAAAAGACCTGGAACTAAAGATCCCCTTCTTCGGGTCCGGCATTTGCTCCAAAGGGATGCAAGAGACGCCACGTAGCTCGCAAACCGTACGTAGTCCCATGATTGTCATTCGTTTTCTCACCCACGCATCAGGGGACTGAGCAAGCTGAAAGGCTGTATTGACGCCATTCCTTTTAAGCATCTTCTCGTACTGGCTTCCAATTCCCCACACGTCCTTCACATCCACTGAATCCAACAACCTCTCATAATCGGGATGCTCGGTAATATCAAACACGCCTCTGTGTTGAGGATGCCTTTTAGCGAGGAGGCTTGCGAGTTTGGCAAGTGTCTTTGATGGGCCTATCCCTATGGAAACAGGAATGCCGGTCCACTGTTTTGTTATATCCTTAATATGATGCCCATAGGCAACAGTATCAAGATGGCTCATCCCTGTAAAGGAGAGAAAGGCTTCATCAATCGAATATATCTCCATATCTGGGACGCACTGCGCCAGGGTTTGCATTACCCGATACGACATGTTCCCATATAGAGCATAATTAGAAGAGAAAAGCTTCACATCATGTTTTCTTACCAATTTGGCGCACTCGAAGAGGGGAGCCCCCATGGCTATGCCCAATTCCTTTGCCTCATTGGATCTGGAAATAACATTGCCATCATTGTTGGAGAGCACAATTACCGGCCTACCCCATAGCTGTGGATTGAATACCCCTTCGCAAGAAACATAAAAATTGTTGCAATCCACCAGCGCAAAAATTTCTCTCATGCCTATCCTACTTTATAGAATGAATTACATGAATAACCACGCCCCATACCTCGAACTGCATCTGTGGGGTTATCTCGATGGGACTGTATTCATCATTTTCGGGGTACAGGTAGACGGCCTCCCCCTCTATTCGCAAACGTTTCACTGTAAGTTCCCCATTGAGCACGGCAATCACAATCTTGTTATTGACCGCCTCTACCGCCCTATCCACAATAAGAATATCATCGGGATGAATGCCTGCATCTATCATGGAATCCCCAGAGACTCGCACAAAGAAGGTGGCAGCAGGATGTCGAATGAGAAACTCATTAAGATCGAGCCTCTTGTCAATATAATCATCCGCAGGCGAGGGGAACCCTGCGGATATGCTGGTCACAAAGAGCGGAAGAGTGAGAGAGTTCCTCGCTTCCGCACGGTATATTCCTTCAATGTAAACATCTTTCAGCTTTGGCATGTTCATAAATTCCCTCATCATATGGAGTGCATGGGAGTGCGATCAGCCCTCCCCCCTGCCAATACGCTGACAAGGCCTATTACACATTATTGTATCCCTCGAATCTCTTATGTCAACTAATGTTTAGCGCCCCTTTGAAAATATTAAAACCTACTTAAACAATCAAGGTTATTGAATATAGTTACAACTCGAAATTTCTATCAGAATAAATATATGTCATAAGATTTATCTTGACTATATTGATTCTTAGGTATATTTTCAGCATTGGATAAAATGTAGAGAAGCATTGTGAGGATTAAGGATAAAATAATGATGAATCTATCCCTCTCAAAGACACAGGGAAGATATTCAACTTTGTATACGGGACGTTTAAATTATGAAATATATGAAACTTGGGAACAGCGACTTAAATATATCAAGGATTATCCTAGGCACCTGGGCAATAGGCGGCAGCAATTGGGGCAAGTATGATGAAAATGATGCTATTAATGCAATTGAGTCAGCTCTCGATAATGGGATAAATACCATAGACACTGCCCCAGCTTATGGCGACGGCCATGCTGAATCGTTGATAGGAAAAATTATAAAGAATAAGAGAGAGGAAGTAATAATTGCCACAAAATGTGGCCTAAATATAGACGATAAATATAAAAAAAACCTATCCCCTGATTTTATAGAATATGAGCTTGCGCAATCACTAAAAAGATTACAGACTGATTATATCGATCTTTATCAATGCCATTGGCCCGATCCAAATATCCCAATTGAGGATACCATGAAGGCTCTATTGAAGCATCAAGATGAGGGAAAAATTCGGTATATAGGAATATCTAATTTCAGTGATAAGGAGATAGAGGAATCCTTGAAGTACGCCACCATTACGACACTACAATCTCAATATTCCTTATTGGAGCGCAGCATTGAGGAGAATATTAAAGGAATCTGTATAGATAATAATATTGGCATTATAACCTACGGATCCATTGGCGGCGGCATGCTCACAGGGAAATACAAAGAATTGCCGAAATTCGGCATAACAGATGCGCGCTCATTCTTTTATAAATATTTCCAAAAAAAATACTGGGATGGGGTCAAGGCTCTAGTGGATAAAATGGATGAGATGGCTGAAGAAAAGGGTATTAAACCATCCAATCTTGCAATATCATGGCTTCTATCTCAAGAAGGTGTAGCATCCACAATCGTTGGCGCCAGAAACAGAAAACAGGTTCTGGAAAATATGAAGGGGACTGAGTTCACCCTATCAGAAAAGGATATGGATATACTCAACACCCTATCAAAAAGTGTTTATCAGTAACCCTTATTAAGGTCCTTAGCTGGGTATAACTTAATCCGCTCCTGTTGTAAAATTCAATACTCCCTAAGGCTTACTCACTGAACAATTACAGGATAAAACACTGTGCATTATTTGGCTAAAACTTAGTTTTCTTATCCATCATATAGTTACCAGATTTTTCAGTATCAATAGATCCATTCTTATTATAGAATGTCCATTTCCCATTCTTCTTATTTAGCATATAACTACCCTCTGACATCAGTTTGCCATTAGAATAATATTCCTTAAAAGTACCATTCTTTTTCCCAAGCTGGAAATTACCCACATATTTAACCTTACCATTTGGATAGAATTCCTTCCATTGTCCATTCTTCTTGGGCTTTTTTGCAAGCCCCGTCATCTCACCCTCCCCAGTAAGCTTATTATTTTCATAGATCCAGCACTTGCCTGTAATCATCCCGCCGTTTATAGTCAATTTTTTGGTTATTTGACGCTTTTTATTATAATAGGTCCAAACTCCAACCTGTTTGCCCCCTTCAAAGTTTCCGGTTGATTCCAATCCTCCTTCTGGTGAGTAGATTTTCCATATGCCTTCCATTTTCCCTTTAGCATATCTGCCAGTCATTTTTTTTCTGCCATTCTCAAAAAAGAATTTCCATTCTCCAGTTCTTTTATCATTAACATAAAAACCATTTTCGCTTGGATTGCCATTCCCCCACCACTTATTCACTTTGCCATTATATTTATCATTTTTGAACCATGCTATCTCCTTTGGCTTCCCATTTTCATAGTACTCCTGTGACCTTCCCCTCTTAACGGCTCTACGAAATTCCTCCTCTTTCCATACCTTACCAGATTTATAGTATGATATTTTCATACCTTCAATAGCACCGACTTTCATACCTTCAATAGTCCTTAATATATAATTTGCTTTCCATAACAGTTGTCCAGTATTATAATAAGCTTGCCATTCACCAATCTTCTGTCCATTTTTAAATTCACCCTCAATGCTCTTAGTGCCGTTTTTATGGAAGAAAATCCACTTCCCCTCTTGTTGATCATTTATATGTTTACCCTCAGCCTGTTTCTTCCCTATGCCTTTATAGTATAATATCCATTTGCCGTTCTTTTGATAATTGATAAAATTACCTTCACCCCTAATTGATCCGTCTTCCCAGAATATTTTACCAAGTCCATCTTTAACCTTCTCTGGCGCTTTTGGCTTTTCTTCTTTTTCTGTTGTTTTACATGAAAAGATACACATAAAAATGATTATTGATGTTATAGCCCTTTTTGTATTCATTTATATATTCTCCAACGCTGTAATTTCTTGTAACCTAATTAGAGTGAAAACTCGAAAGAAAAATACATTTTCTTCCATAAGGGAGGTAGGACTTAAGGAACAGAATGAAAGATAGTTATTATTCATCCTAATCTTCGCTTGAAAGGAGCAATGTTATCAAATTATTAATTATTTAGGATATGTAGAATAGAACCCTATTCAAATATCACACTATTTGAATATTGATAACCAAATTTATAGAATGTAAAGTATAAATCAAGAGTATTTTGTCAATGTAAAAAAAAGTAAATAGAAACAAAATTGATATCCCCTAAGGATGATCCTAACAGTGTCATTGCCCAGTATTCAAAGAGTATTCTAACAATTCCATGCATAAAATATATTTTCATTAAGGATATGATATTGAGCTAGTTTAATAAAATAAAAGGAGAGAAAACAGACATTCTAAACCAATAGATTAAGATTGAAGAATTAATGTTTAATAGGTTATGTAAATAAAAAGTAGGTAATACCTAATATGGATAGGACAAAACATACGATTAGGGTTTTATTGTATGTATCAGTTTTTCGCTTATGTCGAGTAGAATTGATTAACAAACCAATACCGCAGATTATCAACAGGGGAAACATAAGATAGAAGGCATATTCAAGCAGTGTCCTATCCCATGTGTTGTTTACCTGAATACCATATTGCCGATCGAAGAAGCCTTCTACCGGAGGTTTAGCAATAGATACTATTATAAATATAGTAAATATAAATATCCAACAGGATACAGCTATATAATTGATCCATTTAATAAGAATATCAGGACCGCGTCGTCTGTTTTTTATTTTCATCCCCTTCATGAGTAAACTTTCTTAAATGATTATATGTTTTTTTAAAGAATATTTTCATGAATTTCTGATCGTAAAACTATATAAAATGAAATGGTCTTGTCAAACAAAAAAAGATATTTATAGAGATATACATTTCAGGGCGCAAATTTATTTTTAGGACACTTTACTCAAGCAGGAAAGAAAAGAAAAATTTTGAATAGGATAACAATATTACAGGGATTTTTCTTTGATGTCCTGTAAATCGAAATTTTATCCTGTATTTATTAACTTTTATAACTATATTAGCATTAATCTTTAAAAATTAGATTAACTGGATTTATATCCCTTTAAATCCTATCACCCTGTCTGATTTATTTGCCCTAAAAATTAAAGTGCGCCCATACATTTCAATAGGCGCCAAAAGGTTTTTATTCAAGCCTCAGTTGATAATTCCCGATTATTAACTTGAAAGTGGATAATAAAGAAGCCATTATTTTTAATTAAATGAAAACGAATTTCTCTCAAAATTATCCTAATCATGAAAGTACTTAAACTGAATTAACATAAATTTACTATAAATGAATGCGTGGACTTATACTTTAGTCATTTAATTATCGATAATACAAAGCCCTGAACATCCATTCAGTAATATATTAGGGCTATCATTTTTATATTAGAGGGGTATGAGATATGATGAGATCATTGTGGACTGCAGCTTCTGGAATGGTGGGCCAACAATTCAACATAGATACAATATCAAACAATCTTTCCAATGTGAACACCACCGGATTTAAAAAAATGAGGGCAGAATTTGAGGATCTAATTTATCAGACGCTTCTAATGGCAGGCACTCCAGCGACAGAGGTCACAGAGGTTCCCACAGGCATACAGGTTGGACATGGTGTAAAGACAGCGGCAACCCAAAAGATGTTCTCTCAGGGCAGCCTTCAATCAACGGAGAACAAATTGGATATAGCGCTTGAGGGTGAGGGTTTTTTTAAGATACAGCTATATGATGGCAGCTTTGCATATACAAGGGATGGTTCTTTCAAGATTGATTCAAATCGTCAGATTGTCACATCCAATGGTTATCTATTAGAGCCGCCCATTGTATTGCCTGATAGCTTTATTATGAATAGCCTCTCCATCAGTCAGGATGGCAGAGTAACGGTCAAGGTGGTTGGTGAAGAGGACCCCATTGAGGTTGGGCTTTTGGACCTATGCAGGTTTGTGAATCCAGCGGGTTTGAGGAGCATTGGTGATAATCTATATAAAACCACTCCTGCCTCAGGAGAGGAAATACCAGGACAACCAGGGATGAATGGGATGGCAAAGACTCATCAGGGATTTCTCGAGATGTCAAATGTTAAGGTTGTTGAGGAGATGGTGAATATGATTGTTGCTCAAAGGGCTTATGAAGTAAATTCTAAGGCTATTCAGACATCCGATTCCATGCTTGCAACAGCAATAGGACTGAAGAGATAATTTTATTGTAGCAACAATGAAGAATATGGAAGGTCAATGCTTATAAAGACATTTTATAGAGTATTGCTTTTCCTTTTGTTAATTCAGGGAATAGTATTTGCTGAGATTAAAATATTTCTATTTCCAATAGTTGAGATCGATGGAATAGATATTACCCTCAAAGATGTGGGAATGATCGATTATAATTCAACGATCCATAAGAAAATAGAAGATATAGAGATATTTAGAGAACTATATATGGATGGCTATCTCGACAGGATGGAGTTGAGAAATTTGCTGAATAGAAATATAAAGGAAGATATTATTATCTTTGGAAATGCTGTAAGAATATTAACCAAAGATGACGATAGTGATAAGCAAAAAAAATATGAAAGGGAATGGAGAGATTATATTGTAACGAAGGGCGATAGAGTAAATCTTATTGTAAAAGGGAATGGGATCACTATTGGATCGTCAGGAATGGCAGTAAATGATGGCAAGATAGGTGATGAGATAAAAGTTAAACTCAAGGGCTCAAAGGTTGTTAGAGGAAGGTTAACAAAGGGAAGGCTGGTTGAGGTTACTCAATGAAATTATATAAGTTGATAGCTATTATTGGAGCATCCCTATTCTTATCCACATCGCTAATCTCGAAGAGCCTTTGGAGAGATAAAAATATATACTCCTCAGCTGATGATCTGAGGATAGGCGATATTATAGTAGTTGAAATAGATGATATATCAAAATTGACATTCACTGTTGCTTTAAACAATCAAAATTCCTTTAGCATCACCTCTCTTCCAGATGAAAATATTACTGGATTTCTTCCAAAGGTATCCTCTGATAAAAAAATTGAGAGAAATGATAATACAAAATTTTCAGGCATGAGCAACATGAGAATACCCATAGCCTCAAGAATTACAGGAAGACTTGAGGATGGGAAATATCAGATAGCAGGCATTAGGGAATATTCTTTTAGAGGAATAACCAATAGATTCGGAATATCGGGCGTAATTGATCCGGCCTTTGTGATTGGCAGAAGCGTAAAATCAAGGAGTATTGCAAATTTTCAACTTAATATTAGTAGCTATACTACAGGAGCGGGCATAAAAGTAGAAAGACCGGGGCCTGAGGAGGGAGAGAGCGCAGATATAGGCCTAACTGAGGGAGAGAAGCAGAAGATTATTGTGGATTACCTTGAAAGGATGTTAAACGAGTTAAGTAGGTAAAAATCATGAAGGTAAAAATCAATGCTATATCTCTATGTTTAATCACAACCGTCTTCTTATCCACCCTAGCGTATTCAGAAATAAGTGTGAAGATTAGGGATATAGCATTTATAGATGGATTGAGAGCTAATCAGGTTTTCGGATTTGGATTAGTAGTTGGCCTTCAGGGAACGGGCGACTCAAAATCAACTTTAATCAGATCGTCATTGAAAAATATACTTAACAACTTAGGGCTTGAGGAAGGAGAAAATTTTACATCCAAGAATGTTGCGGCAGTATTGATCACTGCCAAACTCCCCCCTTTTATAAGGGTCGGTGATAGAATAGATATTACTGTATCATCAATAGGTGACGCCAAATCTCTCGAAGGTGGCATACTTATTCAATCTCCATTAAAGGGCGCTGATGATATTATCTATGTTGTTGCGCAAGGTGCATTGTCTATTATTGACGCGAAAAAGAGGGGGAAGGGCATACGTACAGTAGCGCAAATCATAAATGGGGGTGTTGTTGAGAGAGAGATCGAGCCTGAGATAATAACTGATAACAGCATCTCTTTAGTCTTAAAGGAGTGGGACTTTACCGTAGCTGATAGAATTATAAAATCGGTGAGTAAAAAATACCCAGAATCTAAACCAGCAACAACCAAAGGAGGCAGGATAAGGATCAATCTGCCAAGGGATGTTAATATTGTTGAGTTGGTTTCTACTGTTGAGAATATTGAGATAACACCAATTGCACGAGCGAGGGTGGTGGTGAATGAAAAGGATGGAACAATCGTAATGGGGGAAGATGTGAAGATCTCAGAGGTTGTGGTCAGCAAGGATGGTCTTACAGTAAATGTAGAGGGAGAGAATTCCAAGGGAAATTCAGCTCTATTAAAGGAATCCTCAACAGTGAAGGATCTAATGGATTCATTGAATTATATTGGTGTCAACACCAGTGAGATCATTTCTATTCTAAAGGCCCTTAAGGATGCCGGAGCACTTCATGCAGATCTGATAATTCGATAGCCGGCCTTTTGCTCACCCTTGATGAGTCTTCTATGTTCCTGATTCATTAAGAGAATCATTTAGTAGAACTTGATCTGAAATTAGATTACAGGATGGTATGAATATGATGCAGATAAAATCAATTTATGATATCCAACGCTTGAAGCAGAGTAGAGCAGACGCGACTAAACTAAAAGGGTATTCCCAAGAGGACACCAGCTTCCAGAATATCCTACAAAATCATATTAGCAATAAGCCGGAATCGGGCAATATTGACAATAATAAAAAGAAAACTGAAGACAAGAGGCTCATGGACGTCTGTGTTCAGATGGAATCAATATTCGTCGCTAGAATGCTGAAAGAGATGAGAAACACAATCCATAAGAGCGAACTGATAAACGGCGGATTCGCTGAAGAGATATTTGAGGATATGCTATATGATGAGTATGCATTAGTACTTTCAAAAAACACCAATCTTGGCCTGGCAAAGATGCTCTATGAAGAATTGAGCAAGAAATAACAGACCGCCTTCTTCCCACTCAATAACCATATTATAAAAGCAAAAAATATCTTTATTTGTAACCTATTGATAAGCCTGCTATCGGAATCGAACCGATAACCTCTTCATTACGAGTGAAGTGCTCTTCCGATTGAGCTAAGCAGGCATATATTTTGTATTATATGTTGTATATTATTGATTATTTTTGCAATAATTTTCTGAACTTGCTTATTAAAATATTAAAAAATTTATTTACTTTGATTAAATATTTGCATAGGGTGCATTATGGTTGCGTTGATATAAACGGATGATCGATTTATGATAACAGCATACTTGATGAAAGCTGACAATAAACAGGATAATGTCTGTTTAGGGAAGGAGTGTCTCCTCGCCTTTCCTTTTAATATATGCCTTTCTCAAAATTTCTCTATAAGATAAGATAATATCATGAATTACTATTCAACTTTATAGTAGTTGCAGAATTGTTGTATGACGTGAAGCAATCCCTGTGAGACAGGTTCTTAATATCCAATATCAACATCATCCACTGCAAACTCTTCCACATCCTCATACTGTATTGCTCCACGGGGACATACATGCACACAGGTGTAACATCCAGTGCAGATGACTGAATCTACAGTGAATATCTCACCATTGCGTGAGAGGGCATCCTGAGGACAAACCTCAATGCATTTATCACAGAATATACATGTACCGCAGCTTAGGCATTTATCAATATTCTCTATCTCCTGTCCGAAATAGCCTTTATTAATCCTTCTCTTTGGAACGAGACTCATCTCCGGATATATAAAGCTCTCTCCATGTATAGCGGCATGAGCTTCCATCGCTGCAAGCCTTCCTGAACCAACTGCATCTGTTATTAAGCCAGGTTTGCGGATATCACCGCATACATATATCTTTGCATCGCTGCTTTTGAATGATTTCTTTGATGTTACAACATATCCTCTTTCATCCAACATAACAGAATCCGGCAGAAAAAATGTGTCAGGCACCTCGCCTATGCTGAAAAAAAGAACATCAGCCTTCAATTCAGTTTTATCGGTAAAATATACCCTACCCTCATCGAGCTTTTCAATCATTTTTGGCCAGAGAATTTCAGTTCCCAGAGACTCAGCCATCTCCAGTTCTTTACCAAAGGCAAGTGGCTCTTGAATATCGATTGCTATTACCCTTCTAGCGCCTAACCTCCATGATTCACAGGCAATATCCATCCCTACATTGCCAGCCCCAACAATCACGACATCTTTCCCATCTAGGTCCATGGGCCTTCCGTTGTTGATATCCTCAAGAAAGGTTAAACCTGAGATTATCCTCTCACTTCCTGGATATTTGATCCTTTTCGGGATATGGGCTCCTGTCGCAACAATCATCATAGCGCTCTTACTGTAAATCACCTCAAACTCATCTCTATCAATGCGACTATTCAGATAAAACTGTATCGGCAGTGTTCTTATCCTGTTTATATCCTTATCTAGAGTGTCATCTGATAGTCTTTCCCTTGGAATAGCCTTTCTCACCTTCCCGCCAAGATCATCCGCAGCATCATATACCTTAACATTATAACCGCGTCGTGAGAGTTGCCACGCCGCTGATAAGCCCGCCGGGCCTGCGCCAATTATTGAGATAATCTCCTTCCGCTTTTCCTTAGGAAGTTCAGGATTAAAGTTAGGATAGTACTCCTGTGCTAATGTCTGTATCTCCACAGAATTATCGATATCTCCCCTGCTGCAGAAATCCATGCATAGGGCTGGGCAAACCGCTCCGCATACAGACATTCTAAAGGGAGTGAATTCATCCATCAAGAGCTGCGCTTCCTTGATATTGCCATCTTTTATCAAATTAAAAAACACTGGTGTAGGAATGTTCGAGGGACAGTTATAGGTGCAGGGTGGTGTAAGATTTAAATGTTTTGGATTCTGAGATTTGATATTCATTGCTGGTGTATACAGACTTCCGAATGGACGATGTCCCTTCCTCGTAATCTTGATAAAATCATTAAAGGAGATACTATTAACTTCCATCTCAATATCCATTGAAAATTCCTCGGTTACTGCTTTTAAAAATTCAATATCAGATTTTTCTACATCAGCAAAGATCGCTCCAACACCGAGTTGATATTTTTCAACATTTCCCCGAACATAGATTGCTCCACCATGCATACCTGTTCCAACGCTATAACCAACAGGCGATCCTGGATTATTATTCAGATTTAAGACGACTATCCTGCCTCCAGCCATATACTCGCCGCAATAATCCTTTGCCGTTCCTCCGACTACAAGCCATGGTATCTGATTCATATATTCCTTCATATGAATTCCAGCCCTATACTCTACGTCTCCCTTAATGAAAACCTTCCCCCCCCTCATGGAATGTCCGGGTATCTCCCCAGCCTTCCCATGCACTATGATCTTGCCGGAATTCATGGTGTTTGCAATACCGTCTTGGGCATTTCCATCTACTACTATTTTAGGGCCATTCATAAAAGCCGCCATATCCTGTCCAGGAGTGCCATATACAAAAAGCCTTGCATCTGCATTTAGGCCACCGCCAATGTATCTCTGGCCAAGCACATTCTTTAGGATTATCTCTGTCTCTCCTCGTGACAGTGATTCCCTAATCTGTCTGTTCAGCATCCTATAATATATTCCCTTTGCATCTATTTCCTTCATCAGGTATAACTCCTTAAGCTCCTGCATGTTTTACACCAAGGATTCTCAACTCTTCATCATTCAAAGCTACTCCCCTCAGCCGATCCCTGTTCCCACGCAACGCCTCAATTGCGCTTATTCCCATAGATCCCATCAGTTCCTTAATCTCCTCCTCCCAGGCATGCAGCAAATTTTCAAGAGCTTCAGTGGCTTCACATACATTTATCCTCTCCGCAAGGCCTGGCTTGTTCGTTGTAATCCCATAAGCGCATTTACCGCTAAAGCATCTCTGACAGACACCGCATCCCAAAGCTAAGAGCATAGCAGTTCCGATGTAAACCGCATCAGCACCCAAGCAGATTAACTTTAAAACATCCGATGAGCATTGGATTCCACCGGCCGCAACAATACTTACACCCTGCCGTATCCCCTCCTTTCTAAGTCTCTCGTCTGCGGCTGACACAGCAAGCTCAATGGGAATGCCTGTGCTCTGCCTGATCTGCAAAGGGGTGGCGCCAGTTCCACCCCTGAATCCATCAATTGTAATAATGTCAGCCCCAGCCCTTGCAATGCCGCTGGCAATAGGCGCAACATTATGCACTGCTGATATTTTAACAGAAACCGGAACCCTATATTCTGTCGCCTCTTTAATTGCATAGATTAGCTGTCTTAAATCCTCAATTGAATATATATCGTGATGCGGGGCAGGAGAGAGGGCGTCGCTACCTACTGGGATCATTCTGGTTTCGGATATTGGTTCTGACACCTTCTCACCCGGAAGATGTCCCCCAATACCAGGCTTTGCACCCTGCCCAATCTTAATCTCCACAGCCGCAGCGGATTTCAGATAATCCTCACTTACTCCAAATCTGCCGGATGCCACCTGAACGATTGTGTTTCTACCATATATCCTCAATTCCTTGTGAAAACCACCCTCACCAGTATTCCAATATGTGCCGACTGATTTAGACGCCCTTGCCTCTGCTTCATGAACCCTTAAATTAAGCGCTCCAAAGCTCATAGCACCAAACATTATTGGCACCTCAAGCTTTAGCAAGGGCCCCACCTCATCGCCATAAAACTCCGGCTTTTTTCCAAGGTAAGTCCTAATCTCCATCGGTTCTCTTAAGGGATCTATTGATGGATTTGTAACCTGACAGGCATCAAACATTAGGTGATCGAAATATCTGCGTTGAGGTCCTGTAGCGCCGTTCCCCACGAGTAGAACCCCACCCTTTGAACCGGACTGCTTCCAGAGATTATTCACATACTCGATTGTCCAATAGCCGTGACTTGTGTGCATAGGGTGATTCCTAATAAAAATTGCATTATGAGGGCACATCTTAACACATCTCTGACATGCTCCACAGGAGCTTAAATTCGCCCAAGGCCTCAATCTAACCACTCCATCATCCCCTTTAACAGGTTTTAGTGATATCTCACCAAAGGAACACTCATGAGCGCATATTCTACATCCATTTTCATAGTCACATCTCTCAAGATCAAACTCCGGATGGAAAGGAGGAATTATCTTCCAATTATTATTCATATTCCCCATTATGCCGCCCCCATCTCTTGATCATCAGTGGAAATATCTATAATCACTGGTTCCCCTCCCTTTGGCGACCAAATCTCATCAACTTCAGATGATAATAATCTTATACTGCATTCCTCTGATGAGGCATACCATGTATCTTCAGTCCTGGCGCAAACAACAGGTCTGAGCTTATTCCTATCATTAAGCACAATTGCTCCTCCTTCATGCGTTAAAACAATTCCAAAGGGGCCGTTAACAATGGCAGGGCCGTATGCCTGCCTCAGTGTCCTCTTCTTCTCATCATTATTCCTGTCAATCTCTTCCCAAAGCGACGGCGCCATTGCAAAACATGCATCCTCTTTTGAAAGGCCATCCCGCCTTGTAAGCTTATCATAGATATAGCTTATTACTTCTGTGTCAGTCTGTAGTAAACAATAGTACCCATACATCTCAAGGTAGCGAACATTAGTACCATAGCTTGTAATCTCTCCATTATGAACCACAGCCTTATCCAATATGGTAAAGGGATGAGAACCTCCCCACCATCCTGGTGTATTGGTAGGGAACCTGTTATGAGCAACCCACATATATCCAGTATAGTCTTCAATTCTGAAATAATCTGCAATATCCTCAGGGAATCCCACACCCTTAAAAACGCCCATGTTTTTACCTGAAGAAACGACAAAGGCTCCTTCCTTCTTGTTTATGCTCATAACTGTTTCTATGATAAAATCCTCGTCAGACTGATCAGGAACAATCTGTCCTTCAAGTGAGCTTAAAAAATATCTTTTAAAATATGGCCCCTTCGAGATTCTTTCATTAGGATATACTGGAATCTCTTCAGATTGATATACTGTTCTCATCTGCAAATAATCTTCAACCTCTGAAATAATCGGGCTATTCCTTCCACCCTCGTACATTATATGAAATGCATAGTCATCGCTGTTTCTTGGATATATTCCATAGGCAGCAAACCCACCTCCAAGACCATTACCCCTATCCCTTTGGATTCTGATAGCCTCCCTAATATAAGATCCATCAATCAATTTCCTGTCAGTATTTACTATGCCCACGATTCCACACATATTAAACTCCTTGAACTTGCACACTTAGCGATGCTTTTTAAAGATAGAAGTCCAAAATCTCTTAAATTATATTTTAGTTCAATTCTAAATATCATTATTATGTTACATATAAGTAAAATTTCTTTAAAATCATACTGTAGTATAGCTATGACTTACTCCTTCTGATCAATATATTAGAGAATAGAACTGTGATATCTAATATCGAAACTAATCCAGAGAAAATCAATATTCAATCATATAAAAAATGATTGCAAAGGTTGAATCTTTTTTTAGCCTTTATTTAGTGAGAATAGTAAAAGCCAAATCCATCTTTTCACTTGCTTTAAGTATATCATATTGTGTTAAAGATATGCAAGCAGATGTTGGAAGACAACATGTAAAGCAACTATATTGTATTAGATGAGGTATTCGATGGGTGAATGTAAGAGAAGAGGATACTGTTGCCAGGATGTCAGATTAGCAGAGCCTCCTGAATTGTTACAGAGGGCCTATAAAAACTGGAGAAACATGTCCTCAATTGATCCTAAGTTCTCAGAAATATACCTAATATATCCCATGCTGACATTCAAGCATGAAAATCCTTCAGAGGATTTGCCCTATCACTATTATTGCAAGCATTTTACCCATACTGAAAATGGAATTCCTGCCTGTTCAATATATGAGATAAGGCCAAAAATGTGTCGTGATTTTCCTTATTATGATGATGAAGAATATCTTGTTAGAGACGAACCATTAAGTCCCTATGAGAAATGCGGATATAATGATCCTGATTAGGCTTCACAATTTCAAGTTGCCTCCATAACTCTAATAACAAGGAAATTATTTATTAAAACTCATAATTATATTTTCCTAATACAATTATAATAATACATATCCTCGCTACATTAGAAAATTGTGTCATCCCTTTACTCTCACTTACCTATACTACTATAGTGAATATGCAATTTTCATTGACCTATTACATATTTAGTCTTATAATACTTAATACAATAGATAATTTTTTAATAAATAATAATATTTGTGAGCCTAAACCAAATAGACCTCAGGACAGAGATATTAAAACTAACAGGGTATGATTTATGAATAACAGGACTTTTATTATTATTTTAATATACTTTTTTATTGCTTTGTTTTCACACTCCCCCTTGTTTTCAGTGGATGATAACATTATCCTACCAAAAACAGGGCATAGAAAACCTCAAATATTATTTAATCATAAGGCCCATTCAGAGGATTATGAAGCGAAATGTATTGATTGTCATCATAAGGCGAAGAATCAAAAATGCTCCAAATGTCATTTGCATAGAGACAAGGGTAATATTATAAATATTAAAGGAGCTTTTCATCAGCAGTGTCATGATTGCCACAGAAGGACATCTGGGCCAAAGGCCTGTGGCAGGTGCCACAAGATGGGAGTCAAATTTAATAATATAAATAATTAGATATAATATGAATTATTGTTTTCATCACAACACAGAAAATTGGAATTCTATACAACGAACAAAGAATCGCAGCACTAAAGGAGTTATTAATACTATATTTAGAATATACAGGGTAATATCAATAGAATATTAAGATTATAGGTTTTCTCCAAAAAGGTATTAACAGATATATAATATAAGATTGGTCTACTGGTTGGAGATTGTTATGAAAGAAATGATAAAAAAAATATTTATTCTAAAAAATTTAAAGATGTCTAGTAAAATAAGAATTACTTTAATTGGAGGATGTCTAACTCTTGTAATTGTATTTTTATCAACAACCTATTTTTCAACAAGGAAAACCATTCTTAATTCTATAATACATAATTATGAGGAACTTGCAATAAAGCAGTTTGAATTCATTGAACATTGGATGGAGAGGAGAGTAGAAAACATTGAAAAGATTGCTCAATCATTCATTGTAATCGATTCAGTTAAGCAAATGCATAGGGATGAAGAATTAAGCCTTGATGAGTTAAGAGATCTTAAAAAATATATTGATAGAGTACAGTATGAACAGGAAGTATATATTAAAATCGGAATCATAGATAAGAATGGAAACATCTGTTATTATACAGATGGTCAAAGAGGTAGCATATCTAAGGAAAAGATATTTAAGGAAGTAATAGATACCGATGATGTGCATATTGGGAATGCATATATTGAATATTCTGATGGTAGAAAAAAGATAAGTCAACCGATAAGTTTTCCTGTATATGAGCTCCCTTATGAAAGGGGAAGTATTACGGGGTATGTGATCACTTATACAAATCTAGACATATTAGATGATTCCATCAGCATGATTGATTTAGGCGAGAAGGGTTCTGCTTATCTTGTTAATAAGAGAGGGAATGTTATATGCTCATCAAGGGATTATGAACACAAAATGATTGAGGATAATGGAACTATAAATTATCGACTTGTTGATCCGGCAACAGGCAAATTAGTATATAGTGTTGAGAAATGCTTGGACACAAGTCACTCGGGATATGGGATGTATTTCAATCAACACGGTGTTGAAGTGATTGGTTTATGGAAGTGGTACAGCTATTTCGAGTGGATATTTCTGATTGAAGCGGATAAGAATGCCGCATTTGCACAAGTTCACAGGATGTTGGGATTATTGCTTCTTATTTCGATTGTGTTTTCTATTGTTGCAATTTTATTGTCATTGTATTTGTCCACTATAATTGTAAAGCCGGTAAAGTTGTTGAATAACCGAATAAAAGATATTTCTGATGGTGAGGGCGATCTAACACAACAGGTTGAGGTCATGTCAAGGGATGAATTGGGCAATGTAGCCTTTAACTTTAACAAATTCATTTCAAAGATAAAAGAGGTGATAACGAATGTGAAGGATGTATCGGACCAATTAGCTGTCTCAACAGAGCAGATATCTCAAACAACCTCGGTGTTTTCCGATAATGCTCAATACCATGCCGCCTTTGCAGAGGATATAACAGCCACAGTGGAAGAGGTTTCAGCAGTAGTCAGCAATGTGGCTGATGCTGCTGAAGAGCAGTATACTAGCCTAACCTCTTTGATTTCAAGGATGAATGAGTTTTCTAGGGTGATAAAAGAAATGGGAGATACAGTAAAAGAGGCATCAGGGATGTCAGAGGATATATTAAAACAGGTAAACTCAGGGTCGGAATCTCTAAATCAAATGAATAATAGCATGATAAAAATTAATGATAGTTCGGTAGAGATCACCAACATTGTAAATATAATAAGCAACATTTCAGAGCAGATAAATCTATTATCGCTCAATGCAGCTATTGAAGCTGCTAGGGCAGGCGAGGCTGGACGAGGTTTTGCTGTGGTAGCTGATGAGATATCTAAATTGGCTGATCAGACTGATGGGAGTATTAAGGATATCGAGTCCTTGATTAAGGTAAATGAGAGAGAAATAAGTATGGGAATGTCAAATGTGAACGATACGGTCAAGGGGATAAGGTCGATAATTGAGGGGGTTAATTTTATAGGCGAGATGATGATTAAGATATTTGATTCAATGCAGAAACAGCTTAAGACCAATGAGATAGTAAACAAGGAAATGGATGATGTAAAAATCAGATCAGATGAGATAAAAAATTCGACCAGTGAGCAGAAGGTCGCAGTCAATGAGATAGTTAAATCTATTTTAAACATGAGTGAACTCACTCAGTCCAACGCTTCAGGAAGTGAAGAGATGGCTAGCAGTTCTGAAGAGATGTCCAAAATGGCCGAAACCCTAAAGATTAAGGTTAATTTTTTTAAGACCTAATAGCCCTGCTATTATGATCATGGCATAGCATCGCTCTCTTAAATCCAATAATTGAGTTGGAGATATAGACAGCATCCGCGCTTATTAATTCCTTAAGAGTGATTATCTTTTCTTTTATACGATCCTTTTTAAGAATATGCTGACGTATTGTTCCATTTAATAATCCACAATCTATTGGTGGAGTGAACACAATTCCATCTCTTTTAATATATATGTTTGTAATAGATCCTTCGGTTATTTCATCTTTTTCATTTAGAAAAATCACATCAAAGCAACCCCTTTCTCTTGCTTTTATTAGCTCCCTTTCATAGATGTGTCTGTTAGTGGTTTTATGAAAGAAAAATATATTATTACTCTCAGTGTGATATTCTGAGATAGAAATTTTATAATTCCTTTCAATATTATCTACCCTTGATGTATTGATCTGCATCCCTCCGGATTTTTCGAGAAGAATCCTCACTTTATATCTGCCATCTGTTAGAGTTTCAGATATATCATTCAAACCTAGTAGAAATTCTTTTTCATTAAACTTGTAATCAAAATATTCTGCAGAATCCTTCATCCTATTCAGGTGCAGATCAAGATGCCTGAATCTCTTGTCGAATAGGATTGACTCAATTATGGAAAAATCCTTTTCAGGATCTTTTAACAAAAATTGAGACTTTAATTTACACTCCATAAATTCATCTTCAGGCGTTGAATCGTAGACAATCCCACCGCCAATTCCCATCTCTCCCCTGTCTTCATGAATCAGAATTGTTCTTATTGCCACATTAAACATTGCATTACCCGATGGTTCAAAAAAACCAATAGAACCAGTATAGATTTTCCTATCTCGCTCCTCTAACTCATCAATTATTTCCATGCTCCTGATCTTCGGGGCTCCTGTAACTGAGCCGGAAGGGAAAATACTCTTTATTAATTCATATATTGAAATATTCTTTTCAAGGATGCTTTCTATAGTTGAGGTCATCTGAAATAGTGTGTTATATTTTTCAATCTCATATAATCTATTAACCTTGACAGAGCCATGTTCGGATATCTTCCCAATATCATTTCTAAGCAAATCAACAATCATAATATTTTCGCTCATATTTTTTTTATCATTGCGCAAAAATTGACTGTTTACCCTATCCTCATAAAGATTACGCCCCCTAGTATAGGTTCCCTTCATTGGTTTGACTATGATCTTGTTCCCTAGCTTGTGAAAAAATAATTCGGGAGTGATTGAGAGAAGATAATAATCATCAAATCTGCTAAACACATTGTACGCAGCCCTCTGCTTCTTTTTAAGGTCTAGGTACAAGCTGTATGGGGAACCAGTAAAATCAAAATTATACCTGATTGTATAATTCGCTTGGTATATGTCTCCATTACGAATATAATTTTTAATTGTTCTAATATTCTCAATATACTCTTTTTCAGAGATGCTTAATTGAAGATTTGCGATCTCGTATTCAGGATTGATATGTGGTTCTTCAAAATTGCCAGAGATAAATCTTTCTTCTTTATGATCATAGATTGCAGGCTCTTCATATGCGCAAAAGAGCGCATAAGGGAAGGAGGACTGAACCCTATCGCTAAACGCTTCTTCTAATAGATATCCCAGTTCATAACTAAAAAACCCCACCACATAGTATTTCTTGGTCAAAGTCTCAAGTTCAGAAAAAAATTCTTCCAGCCTTTCAGCATTAACGAGTTTAATAATTTTTACCGGATTATTAAAATAGAAGGAACGGTAGTTTTCATCATCAATCTTGTCTGTTTCTAGCCAGAAAAAGTAATTATTTCTAACATCCATATAATAACCTAAGGTAGAATCATATCTAATAAATATATAATAATATTATCACAATATTTCTGTCACATCAATTCTGTGGATAAGCCATCATCTATAACCTTCAACCTGAATTGAGCGATCTTCTCATCAGCATTGGTGTGAATATTGCCTTGCTCTTGAGATAAATAATTTGAAAATTAATATACTTATCATGATAAACGAAGGAAATCAGGGACAAGGTCAAGCTAAAAAAAAATTGCGGGATCAATTTCCTTAACTTCCAAACAAATGCCATAGTCTTCTCCCGATAAGTGAGCGGCGCAATATTTATCCGAGACTTACAAACATTTTTTATCCATCTTCAAATAGACCTACTCAGCGTTTATTATACTATCTACGATTGCTCTTAGTTTCTCATAATGACTGCCCTTCCAATATATCCTATCACAGGATGCGCATTGACTAAATTCTATACACCAGAGAAGGACACCCTCAGGAATCCTATGCATCCTCTCCTTGAAATCATCTCCATCAAGCAATAAATCCCTTATCTCTCCATTACACTCAATACACCTCGTAAAAGGTTTGCACAGACTCCTAAGATGAAGACGATTTACGATCTCAAGCATCTGTCTATTAGGATCTGTATTTCGGATATAAAGCCCCCTTGAAACACTCCTTCGCATCAATAGCTGTCTGTCCCTTGTAAGCAGAATTCTTTTTTCCTGGTATGATATTCGCACAAGCTCAGAGTCTTCTATGCCATCCTCATAGTAGACATCAAACCCTAAAAGCCTCATCCTTCTTGCCAGCTTTCTCAAGTGTACGTCAAAAACAAATCTCAAATTCCTCAAGGGCGATGCACGAAGGCGAGTAACACCATCAATTGGGAATGTCTCGAATACAGGATACACGCTTATTCTATCCCCATCCCTCACGATGTATGAGAAATCGACTGATGCCTGATTCACGAGTATAAGATCAACCTCAACATGAGGAACCCCAAATGATTCTATTAAGTCCTTGATCGACCGTCTTCCAGAAAAAGAAAACTCAATATCAGATTTTCTCTTCTCCTTCGAGATGAGATCGTTTAACTCTTCGTAAAATCTAATAACAACCCTATACATGTAATACACACTCCTAAGCATAAATCTATGCTATAATTTCAGAAAGTGAGATTATGACAACAATGTTCCTAACAATATTGCTACACTTTCTTACTTTTAACTAACATGATAGGGCTAATAGTCCCACAGATAGTGAATATTGAAAGTAATCTTTTAATTGACAATTTTTTAATCATCTGTAATTATATTAAAAACTCAACAGAGTTGAGTATTTATGCACAAATGCAAATCATTTTAATAAGCTAATCCTTCCATGGTTATCTTACAGCTTGAATTAATGTATTTTCAAAAAATGAAGAGTCTTATTTATTGATAATCTAAATTCGATAGTTCTTTCTCATGAAACCTATTGATAGATTGTATCATAATAAAAAATCATGACTCACTTACTCATTGCTTCAAAATATAAAGAGGAGTTGAAACATTATTCTTTATGTCTCTCGAAATGCCAACATAGTAATTCCTGAGATTAAATTGGTCATTTATACATCATTATGATAATAATATATTTCAATACAAATAATATTTAGTATCAATAATAAAATATTTTTCTATCAAGATTAAAATGTGGAGGTGTGTTAAATTGACTCATGAAAATGATGAAGGGAAGGCAAGGCTATTAAGCGAAAAAGGTGAATCATACCTGAATGACGGCAAGCACGATCTTGCTATTCAATCCTTTGCTGAGGCTCTCAAGATATATTCATCGTTGAATGACAAGCAAAACCAGGCTGTGATGTTGGAACGACTTGCAAGCGTACATTTAATCACAAACAATTCCAATAAGGCAATCGAATATTATAAATCCCTACTTTTGATACTGAAGGATTTAGATAATAAACAAGCCTATGCTATGGTTATGAATAACATGGGATTGATATATGCTCGACAGAAAAGGCTTGATGAAGCTATTGATTGTTTTCAAATTACACTGGACTTCTTTAAATCAAAAGGAGATACAAAGGATGTAGTGGATCAGTTAGGCAACATTGGATCTGCCCTTAGAGATAAGGGAGACTATGACGAAGCCTTAGAGATATATGAGGAAGCGCTGGCAATTATTGAAGAGATAGGGCACAAAGTGGGAATCGCAGATCAATATGGCAACATTGCATATATTTATGGGATGAAAGGCGATTTCCCGAAAGCATTGGAATGGTATAAGAGATCATTGATCCTTTATGAGGAGATGAATGAAGATAGGAAGAGCCAGCTTACCAGAAAAAACATTGAGAAACTGGAAAAAGATATTATTAAATAGGCTTTTATATGCATCAATTGAATAAGCTTATCAACAAGCTAATAAGAGTTATTTCACATTTGGATTTACTCATCTAAAGATTTGATATATGTCAATGGAAATATGCGATTGTTATAAACTCCTTGAGCTTCCTGAATGCGCACCAAATGAAGAGATCACTAGCGCCTTTAAACGGCTTGCGCATAAGTATCATCCTGATAAAAATCCAGACAGGGTTCAATGGGCGACAAGAGTCATGTGTGACCTAAATATCGCCTATACAACAATTCTAAGCCAACGATTTGGGGACGCAAATGTAAATGGGAATAAATACTATGATGACAAAGAGACTGAGAAGGGTTTCAAGGAGACCCAAAAGGAAGAACCTGAAATTGAAGATGATGTCAAGTTTGAGATATTGACAGAGCAGTTTGTAAAAATAAGAGAATCGGCCAAAGAAGCTCTATATCGATATTTTCAATATGGTCTTGACAATCTGGTTCAGCGGGAACAGATATCTAACAGGGCGCAGTTTAATAATGTCGCTTTCTCTCTAAGGAAATGTTATCATACTTTAATGAATCTCGCAAAGCAAACTAATGATGAGGAATTTATTGAACACTTTGATATATTTGGCAGAATGATATTCAATTTCTATAAATCCTCAGAATGTCTGAATATTCTGGACTCCTATGATAACATCATTGATGTAGAAGCATACAGGATGTATAAAAATGGAGATGATGCTCTCCATTACTCCCACAAAGAAATTTTTTATGATAGACATAATCGCGGTTACTTCAAAAGGGATTATGCAACCCTGTTGATTTCAGAAGCTGAATATTATTTTATAAACACACTAAAAATATATCCCACCTCAACTTGGGCTTTGGAGACGAAAATCAAACTTGAATATGCGACATCATTGAAAGAATACATAGATTTATTTTTTTCTCAATGAAGTCTGCATTTGCAGTAAAGAAATAAACTTACAACCATCGCTGACGAGTATTCAGCAGGCATCTGGGATACCGATAAGAAATATTCAGATAACCAGGAAAAACCCGGATGACAATGATTTAAACGTGGAATAGCTGACTAAATATCGATTAAAAAAACAAGTCTATGGCGAAATTAGTTGCTTCTGCTTTATAGACCCTTATTCTGCATCAGTCATATTCGTATGCGCCGATTGACCATCCAATAGCACCATTGCCTGTCCTGCTTGCTCCGTCTCTGTCTGCACCAAAACCCCATCCAAGGGCGTCTCCATCAAGACCGTTAGTATCAAAATCAAAGTCTGATAGATGAAGTGGGCCAATAATATCATCAAACCTGTATTCAGCATCTAAGTAATCCGAAATATCCTCTGAAATATTTCCGCTTCCTGTAGGTGTTGCAAGTGCCGTGCCAGTGCCATTCTCGTTCTCTGTAAAGTTCCCGCCATCTACACCTTTCATATTCAATGCTGTATCATGATCATGATACAGCGCTGTTGGACAATCGAAAATATTGTTGTTGCGTAGGGAGGCTGGATCAGAGCCGGGGGTAATTTCAAATATTCCATATCCGTTTGAACTTACGGATGATAGGATTATGTTATTCTCTATCGTCGGTGTAGTATTGGAACCAATACGGATGCCATATGCCATTGCGCTTCCGCTGCCTGCATTTATTGTATTGTTCTGCATAGTCGCTGTGCTATTGTAACCGATATCAACACCATATGAATTATTCCCAATACTGCCGCCTTCAATGACATTATTCCGTAAGATAATAGAGGATGAGTCACTAATTGAAACACCTTTAGAGTAGTTGGATCCATCCCCTCCCTTTATTATGTTGCGCTCAATTGACATTAATGAAGAGAAATTCATGGATATTCCCCTGGATTCGTTCCCGTTTCCGCCATCAATTGTATTGTCATTGATTGTCGACGTGGATCCGAAATTAGCAATACCCTCAGAAATGTCTCCACCTTCACCGCCATGTATTATATTATTTTGAATCACTGTTGAGGAATTGCCATAATCATTGCAAATACCATAAGAACGGATGCTGCCAGTGCCTCCTGTTATATTATTATTTCGAATAGTTGGTGAAGAACCAGCATCATTGAATATGGCTGATGTGTAATCTCCGCTACCACCGATTATGGTAAAACCATCAACAACAGTACCATTCGATATGCCTGCATCTCCAAATACTGCTCTGTTAGGATTGTTATATTCTGGACCGCCGCTTATGCTAGTATCCTCAATGATAGTCTCATAAAGAGCAATATCCCTTTCAGTAAAGTCATTGGAATAACCTCCATATATTGACACCCCCTCCTGCAGAGTTACAACGGGCGTTCCTTCATCGTTGTAATCTTTGCTATAGGTACCTTCCGCAACCACAACCGCGGCAATGCTGTATAGAGTGTACGCTTCATCAATTCCCGCCTGTATCGTCTTTTTCGGTTGAGCCATGGTTCCTGGATAAGCATCATTGCCAAGGCTTTGACTTACATATATGGTTGCCCCATACTCGTATGCGCCGATTGACCAGGGGGCAGTCCTATTATTTCCATCCTTGTCAGTGACGAACTCTCCAGACAGATCTAAACCTCCCGCTGTCACAGAAACAGGTGATGATGCGGTTAAATGCAGGTCACCCCCTGCCCTGTCTGCAAATTCTGGATCAACACTGACATTACTCCAGGAGCCCAATGTCCCACTTCCCTCATCAGTAGAGACTATAGTACTATCAAGATCATTCACAGCAGTTGTATGTTCATCATAATAGAGCGCAGTTGGGCAATCGAAGATGTCATTGTTACGAAGGGTTGCGGGATCTGCATCTGCATCCTGCTCATTAATACCACGTCTATTTGACCCCCCTGATGTAAAGATGATGTTATTCTCAATCCTTGGTGAAGGATGATCTGATGCTAAAGATTCAATATTGATGCCAATAGAAGTACCTCCATCTCCTCCATCTATGGTATTATTTTGTATATCAGGGGAAGATAGGGAGGAATTTTCAATGCCGAATGAATTGGTTGAGTTTCCGCCATATATTGTATTATTCTGTATCGTTGGTGATGATGATAGATTTCGTATGCCGAAAGCAAGGACACTTCCGTTCCCTCCGTCAATCATATTGTTCCGAATAGTAGGCGAAGAGGATGATTGATTATATATACCGTAGGAATATCCACCAACGCCGTCACCACCTTCGATTGTGTTGTTCAAGATCTCTGGTGACGAGGAAGTATTGTTTATACCGTGAGATGTATTTCCAATTCCACCAGTGATCAAAGCATTGTAATATATAACTGGCGAGGAAGAGTTAAAATTTCTAATACCAAAACTATAATTACCGCTTCCGCCATCTATTATATTGTTTGTAATAATTGGAGAAGCGCCATTATTATTTATTATGGCAGATGTGTTATTAATCACTCCACCATTTATTCTATTGTTTGTAATTGTAGGCGAAGCGCCATTATTATTGAATACAGCAGATGAGTGATTTCCCCCCCCGCCATTTATGGTAAATCCGTCAACTACCGTGGCATTAGATATGCTCCCATCTCCATATACAGCTCTATTGGGGATATTAGATATACCGCCGGCAGCGCTTGTATCCTCCAGAATTGTCTTATGAAGATCAGTATCCCTTTCAGTAAAGTCATTGGAATAACCTCCATATATTGACACTCCCTCTATCAAAGTAACAACGGGCGCTCCATCGTTATAGTAATCTTTGCTATAGGTGCCTTTCGCAACCATAACCGCGGCAATGCTGTACAGAGCGTCTGCCTCATCAATGCCAGCCTGTATGGTCTTCTTGGGTTGAGCAATGCTGCCGGGATAACCGTCGTCTCCATTAGCATCACTAACATAGATTATACCCTCCACATCCAGCACTTGATAGCTTAAGCTAAGGGTAGAAAGCTGGTTGCCGACAAGGTCTCGACAAACTATTGTTAGAGTTCTACCTTCTCCTACAGTCCATTCACTTCCTGGGCTTATAGTAAGCGTATCATTATCGAAGGTATCGTTTGACCATGATCCGCCATCACCCTCAGATTCCATTGATCCACCAAGCACGAGCGTGCCTGTGTCCATAGACTCACTGAAGGTAATCACTATCGTCTGACTGGTGAGAATAATTAAGTCGCTAGTTGGGGATACACTTATAACTGTTGGCACAGCCGCATCAACGTTATAGGTTAAGCTAATTGTAGCAACGCTGTTCCCTACAAGATCATCACAATCTATTGTCAACGTTCTTCCGCTCCCATCCGTCCATGTGGGATTTGGACTTATTGTTAAGATGGAATCAGCGTCAGTCCACACACCGCCATCACCCTCAGATTCCATTGATCCGCCAAGCACGAGTGTGCCTGTATCCATAATTTCACTAAAGGTTATCACTATCTTTTGGCTAGTCCTAATAATTGAATCATTATCCGGCGATACAATTGTAATTGTAGACGCAGTCGCATCCACGTCATAGGATAAGCTAATTGTGTCTATGCTGTTACCGCCCAAATCGTCACAGTCTATGGTCAGGGTTGCCCCGACAACCTCTGACCAGCTTGTATCCGGGCTAATTGTTAGTGTATCGTTTTCGTTAGTCACATTCAGCCATGATCCACCATCACTCTCAGATTGCATCGATCCGCCAAGCACGAGTGTGCCTGTATCCATAGACTCACTAAAGGTTAGGACAATTTTTTGTATATTGTTTATTGTCGCTCCACTAGGTGGATTTACTGTTGATGTTGGAGCTGTGACATCCCCAGGGAAGTAAGGATGACTGCTCCCGCTGTCATCACTGCAACTGAGAACCAAAGCGAATGAACAAGCAATGGAAATGGTTATAATTATTCTACTATATCTTTTCATAATGGCGCCTCCTTATCTATTACCATACACTTAACAAGATTGTTACAAAATGATCAAACATTATAAAATTGGTCATTTTAGTCTTATAGAATGTATCAGTGAAATATCAAAAATATGTATGTAAAATGATACAACTTAGCTGAGATTGTATATTTATCATTTTTTTGCAAATAAAAAATACAATAACTATTATTTTTTGAAGAAAGAATATTAGTTTACCTTACTATATGAGTAACCGATATCTTTCTTATAAGATACACATTTCTTATAGATAAAGCAATATTATCTGCACTTTTTTGTATAATTGGTTTGTGTAAAGGTATATAGTAAATTTTTAATAAATTCCCAGATTTCCTCATTGTGCCAATACAACTGGAATCAAAATAATTGGCACAGTGCAATAATAAAGAAACCTTGCAACTACATAAAGAATGTAATATAATATAAATTATCATGCGTTTAATTATTACTATTATAATTATATGGTTATCATATATGTTTTACGCTGACCAGTGGCATTTATTCGATTCTGGTTGGTTTATGTCAGTAACAATGATATTGGGTTCTTTTATCGCTGGAGCAAGCTCAGAGGGTGGCGGGGCAGTCGCTTTTCCTGTAATGACACTCATATATAACATATCACCTGAGGTGGCCAGAAATTTCAGTTTAGCAATTCAGAGTATTGGCATGACAACCGCCTCCTATATTATCTTAAAGAGAAATATTCCAATTGAGAAAAATTATCTAATTCTTGGAAGCGCTGGTGGATTTGGCGGTATTATAATCGGGACATTGCTAATTGCTCCCTACGTCTTCCCTTCTTATATGAAAATGCTTTTTTTCTCTTTTTGGTTGAGTTTCGCATTTGTTCTTTTTTATCTAAACCATATAAAAAAGAGCAAAGTAGTGAATAGCCTACCGAAATTGGATCGCAAAGAAAAATATTACTTAATCTTAACCAGCACCTTTGGAGGTATATTAACATCAATACTCGGTAGTGGTATTGATATTGTTACCTTCTCATATGTCACCCTGCGCTTCAGACTCTCGGAAAAGATAGCCACGCCTACAAGTGTTATTATAATGGCGACCAATTCCATTATGGGATTCCTAATTCATTTACTTATAATCAGAGATTTTGGGATAGAGGAGTTTAATTATTGGTTAGTATGCATTCCTGTGGTTGTTATTGGTGCGCCAATTGGAGCTTATGTTATCAACATATTAAAACGTTTGTTTATTGCACGATTCTTATATATAATTCTGTTAGTCCAATTTATTTTCGCCTTAATTATTATTAAACCTCAAAAAGAGCTGTTATTATTTACAGTATTAATATTTATTTTTGGAATACTCTTCTATACAGTTTTTGGAAAAATAATACCTATTTCACTCATCTTCAAAAAGATATCATCAATCAAAAACCTCTACCATAAAAAGGACGGCTTCAATACTACCACGAATAATGATAAAGAAACAACCTTATAAATATAATTCATGAACCTGTCTTGAATCCCTTTTGTGTCATAGTTGCAAATCTTGATATGTGCTAATATATGTAAAGAAGTGTACTTGCCCTGAGTTGGGAACACTCAGCCTTAACTTGGATCGAAGTACCTTTCGTAAATGATTTTCGGTATGCTAGGACTTTTCGATAATTGATGCTATTAATAGGAAATGCTATAATATTATCACCTCTTTCTATAAATAACTTTTTAAAATATTCCTTTGTAATACTAATGAATAAAGTCTTCCTCCCGGATATGAATATTTTACTGTAAAAGGTTAACTTAAGTTTTGCGTTATTTATAACAGCATGATCATTTTTTTTATTAACAAAAACAACATATCCATGAATTTTTCCCATAATATAAAAAAGTTTGATTTCCATTTGCTGGATCGAATTTATATCAGATACTAAATGATCATCAAGCTGGTTATTCGAAAGTTCTTCAGAATCTACGACTATATTATTTTTATATCAATTATTTTTTTGTAATCCTCAAGTATATCATTGAGCTTGTTAATCTCCTCATTATTGGCTTTTAATTTTTCATTAAGTTGACGAATTTCGTTGTTTAGATCCTTTTCAGCAGGTTTATACTCGGCTAAAATAATCTGGTATTGAAATATTGAAAAAAAAGTTATTATATATAATAGTATGACTATTGATGCTTTTTGTAGAAAAGGCATTCTATTTTTTCCCAAATTAATGTTAAATCAAACAACACGAAGTTTTAGATAAAGTCAATAAAAATGCGAAGCATTTTTCTATAAATCAAGAAAACCTACAATCTCACCAAAAAAAGTCTTTTACTATTGTACTGATTTGTTGTTTTATAAGTTACGTTATAACATAGATGCAGGCTTATCGATTAGAAACCAGTCATCAGGGTAATATTTTTCAGATCAATATTTTATAGCGCTATGACACCATTCATGTAAAATATATAGTATAATATACTGAGGAGATATCTATTTGTCGACTTCAATAATTCTTATTCGACATGGCGAGACTAAATGGAACCGCGACAAGATCTTTAGGGGTTTGTACGATATACCTTTGAATGATAATGGTCGTCATCAAGCGAGACTAACAGCCGAAGCGATGAGGTCATATGCAATTGATGCCGCTTACACTAGCCCACTTACCCGAGCTGTTGAAACCGCAGAAATTGTACTTAGGCCACATGAGATTGATGCATTATCTCATAATGGTTTACTTGATATGGATTATGGGAAATGGACGGGTAAAGAAGCTGATGAGGTGGCACAAGAGTGGTCTGAAGAATATGCCACATGGAACCTCCAGTCGCATATTGCTCGACCTCCGGGTGGAACCACTATACAAGAAGTATTCCATAGGGCCTTTGACGCAATGGAAGAGATATGCAATCAACATAATGGGATGAGAGTGGCTCTATTCTCTCATCGTGTAATTACCAAATTACTAATTATTGGGGCTTTGGGTCTTAGTCTTGAAAGATTCCCTTTTATAATTCAAGGGAATTGCTGTATTAATGAAATCGAATATACCTCAAATGGCTTTACCATAAGGGCTATCAACAATACCTCCCATCTAAGAAAGGAAGGGGTTGATCTGTTGCATGATGATTTTTGAAAATTATTAATTGAATCATGATTTTATTACCAAGGCTTTGTATAATATGATGAATTGAAGACAATTGAACACATCACTATTCGTAATTTTCATTTTAATTTGATATTTATGTAGAAAGCAAAATTAAATCATTTAGAAATAATACTATCATTCTCATTGGATATAATAAGTTAATCCATTTAATGGTAACAGATCTCAACTAAGCCGTGAAATAAGCTCTGGAATTATGCGTTTGATGTCCCCCACAAGGGCGAGATCTGCAGTCTTGAAAATTGGAGCATTGGGGTCTTTGTTGATTGCAATTATAAAATCAGAGTTTTCCATACCAGCAAGATGCTGGATAGCACCTGAGATTCCACATGCAATATACAATTTTGGGCGAACGGTCTTCCCAGTCTGACCAATCTGATAAGATTCTGGCACCCAACCCTCTTCTATGGCTCCCCTTGATGCCCCGACCTCACCTGAAAGGATATTCGCTAATTCATTCAGCATTGAAAAATTAGAGGGTGCTTCCAGTCCGCGACCCCCTGATACAATTATCTTAGCCTTTTCGAGATCAACCTTGCCCTTTTTTTTCCGTATAGTATGAATAATTCTTACGAAATCATCTGTTGTATGCCTTTTAGCTTCTACATTTACTACCTCTCCCCTTCTTCCCGCTAAGATGGCTGAACGCATCACACCAGGTCGGACAGTTGACATCTGTGGACGATGCTCGGGTGTGACAATTGTAGCCATTATGTTTCCGCCAAAAGCTGGTTTGGTCTGAAAAAGCCTACCATCTGAAGATATTTTCAATCCGGTACAGTCTGCAGTAAGACCCGTTCTAACATTGCTCGCAAGTCTTGGAGCCAGATCACGACCAATTGAGGTGGCTCCTAATAGCACAACCTCAGGCTTATGTTTTTTTATAAGATCAGAAATTACTCGCACATATGGGGTTGTCCTGTAGTGAGCGAGAAAGGGCGCATTGGAAATATAGACCCTATCAGCCCCATGCTCTATTAATTTATCCACAGCACCATTTAACTCATTGCCAATTATGACAGCCGATACCTCTGATTTACGGGTTTTTGCAAGTTCTTGAGCCTTACCTAATAATTCGAGAGTCACATTGTGAATATTTCCATCCCTCTGTTCGGCAATCACCCAAATACCACTATATGAATCAATATCATGTTTTCTCTTAGTCTTCTCCCCTGTTATTACAATAGCATCCTCATCACAAAAATTTATACAGGCCTCACATCCTGTACAGCGATCTGTTAAAACAGGAAACCTATTATCAACTTTTATGCCTTCAAAAAGACATGCATTAACACATTGCATACACCCCTTGCATTTTTCAGTTTTAAAAACAATCATACCATTCCCTCAGTTTTGAATAAAATTCAACTCTCTTAATTTATCTAAAAGATCGTTTACCATCTCTGTTTCATTACCTGAGATAAATTCGCATTTTTTATTCCTGTCTGGCTCAAATATATCCCTAACAATGGTAGGAGATGCGTTCAAACCTAGCATGGACTGCGGTATTTGTAGATCTGCAATTGACCATTGACTGATTCTGCTGCCATCACAGGCAATTCCTATATTATTTAATGCTGGATATCTTGGTCGATTAATCTCTGTAGTGACAGTAATAAGGGCGGGATATCTTAGTCTAATTAATTCAGCGCAATCTTCAAGTTCTCTTTTGACAATAAAGTGATCATCATCAAGTGTAATTTCTGAAGCATAGGTAGCCTGAGGTAGATCAAGAAAACCCGCAATTTGAGGACCAACCTGAGCTGTATCTCCATCTATTGCCTGTCGTCCACATAGGATAAGATCGAAATCCTTCATCTTCATTATTGCTCTAGATATGGCAAATGCAGTAATTAGTGTATCTGATCCAGCGAAGGCCCTATCGGTAAGGAGAATCCCTCTATCAGCTCCCATTGCTATAACCTCTTCCAGGGCTTCCTCCGCCTGAGAAGGCCCCATTGTCAAGACAGTAATCCTAGCACCATGCTTTTCCCTGAGGCATAGCGCTGCCTCAACAGCATTCAAGTCCTCCGGATTGATAAAACTTGGAACACCTTCTCTAATCAGGGAATTTGTTTTAGGATCGATCTTGATCTTGCTCGCGTCCTGAACCTGTTTAATCGTAACTATTATATTTAATTCCTTCACTGATGGCCTATTCTATTATCTAATAACATTTCTGGCTATAATCAGGCGCTGAATCTCTGAGGTGCCTTCATATATTTCCAATATTTTAGCATCTCGAAAACAACGCTCAACCCTATGCCCCTTTATACATCCATAACCGCCATGAACCTGAATAGCTTTTGTGGCGATTCGCATTGCGACCTCTGTGGCATACAGCTTTGCCATGGGTCCCTCTAATGCAAAGGATTCCCCTTGGTCTTTCAGCATTGCTGCTTTAAAAATTAGATATCTTGCCGCTTCAATCTCTGTAGCCATATCAGCAATCATCCACTGGATTGCTTGAAAATCTCCAATCGGTCTCCCAAACTGCTTTCTAGATTTAGCATACTTAATACATTCCTTCATCGAACATCCAGCAACACCTAACGCCTGTGCAGCAACCCCAACCCTGCCAAAGGTCAATGTGCTGAGCGCTGTTTGTAACCCTTCTCCAACAGTACCAAGAACATTCTCCACTGGCACCATACAGTCTTCAAAGACTAATCCACAAGTATCTGATGATCTTAGACCAATCTTGTTCTCCTTTTTCCCTACCTTCAATCCGCTAAAGCCCTTCTCAATAATGAAGGAAGTAATCCCCTTCCCTCGCTTTGAACGATCAGTTGATGCCATAACAATAACTATATCAGACGACTCTCCATTGGTTATAAAGTTTTTGGTGCCATTAAGCAGATAGTGATCACCCTTGAACTCCGCTGTAGTCTCGATTGAGGCTGCATCAGATCCAGCATTGGGTTCTGTAAGGGCAAAGGCTCCAAGCATCCTCCCGCTTGTAAGCTCTGGAAGGTACTTCATCTTCTGTTCATCCGTTCCCAGTACTAATATAGGGTATGCACACACTGAATTATGTACAGAAACAATAATTGCGGTTGAAGCGCAGGCCTTTGCAATCTCTTCAATTATCAACACATAGCTTATGCTATCGAGTTCACACCCACCATATTCCTTAGGTATACTGATTCCTAAAAAACCGAGTTTGGCCATCTCCTTAATAGCATCCCTGGGAAATTCCATCTTTTCGTCACGGACTTCCGCGGTTGGTGCAAGCTCATTTTCTGCAAATTCACGGGCTATTTTTCTTGCCAATCTTTGCTTTTTTGTAAGTTCAAAATCCATATTGGTTGTTACTAAAAGAAATTCAAGCGCTATGCAGATACATCATATGCGATAATTTATACCATATCAATAGTAAAGGCACGATCCACCTACCTTGAAGAAGCTATAATTATATTAACGTTGTATTTATTCATCATTTATATGATCATTTGTATCATCTTTAAAAGTGTGTTAGCATAATTTCACAATTGAAGATAACATTTTAGAAGAGAAATGAGCGCATTCTCAATCTATATTGTGGGGGATTGATTGGTTAAAACTTTATTGTGATATTTTTATCAAAAAAAAACAATCAGTACGTTATTTATTGACATAATTAAACATTGAAAGGTTGCAATTTTTTAATTTTTTTTCAATGTTTCACTTTTACATAAATATACAATCTCATAAAAGGACTAAATATTCAGTCCCACCTCGTACCCTTCAACAATAGCATCAAGGATTTTACGCGGTGATTTAGCATCTCCTATTAGATATACTTCTTCTGCTATGTCCTTGATATCATCGTATAATTGGTTTAGAGGTTTTACTCCAGTAGCTATTACAACAGTATTGGCTAAAATATTTTTTTGTCCTTCCTCAGTATCTACCATTACATGATCGTCCTCTATTGCAATTACCTTTGAGTCGGACATCATGGCAATCCCATGTCTCCTTAAATCTTGAATAAGTGACCATCGAAATGTCCTTCCAATGTCTGCACCCATTTTTGAAAGCATCTCTATGACTGTAACCTCGCGTGTCCCATGTGTAAGTGCCTCTGAAAGAGCGTTCAAGTCCTCACCCTCATTCTCAAGGAGAAAAGCTACAATTTCAGGCTCAATTGTCCCTACCTTGGCAATCTCAAGGGCTGTTTCAAGCCCAGTTCCATTACCACCAATAACAACAACATGGTGGTTGGTCCTAATCGGATCAGCCAGGGCTTCCCAGGCACCAATGACATGCGGCTTATCCATACCTGGAATAGAGGGTTTAACCTGAACTGCCCCTGTTGCAACTATTACTACATCAAAATTTTCTTTCTTGATCCGCTCCGCTGTTGCTTCTGTCTCCAACATAGTCTCAACACCGGAAAGCTGAAGTTGACTACTTAAATCTTTTACAACATTGGCAAACTCACGTTTCCCAAGGGGTAGTGAAGCGATGTTAATCTGTCCTCCCAATTGAGTTGATCTCTCCCAAAGATGTACATTATGACCCCTATTTGCTGCTGTTACAGCAGCCTTCATACCAGAGGGGCCTCCACCAATTACTAAAACTCTTTTAATCTTTTCAGCCGGTTTGGGATTATATTCTTCCTCCCCTTCCCTACCAACACATGGATTTACCATGCATGATACAGGTTTACCTGAGAATATATTGTCAAAACACGCTTGATTGCAGCTTATACAATGAATTATCTCGTTAAATCGACCTTCTCTGGATTTGTTGGGGATATCAGGATCAGCCAAAAGAGGTCTTCCCCAGCAGATCATATCAGCAGATCCCTGACGGATTGTTTTATCCGCTAGAAATGGATCGCCTAATCGATTGGATGCGAATACAGGTATAGATACAGCTTCCTTTATTCCCTGAGCAAGGTAGACAAATGCTCCCCTTGGGACATTGCTCGTAAGTTGTGGGACTCGTGTTTCATGCCAACCGCCTGTGACATTAATTGCATCAATCCCGGCATTTTGGAATTCCTTACAAACAACTCTTGCTTCCTTGTTTGTCAAGGATCCTGGCATAAAATCATTCCCTGCGACCCTGGCTATCACTGGAAAATCATTGCCAATTGCACCTCTTACTGCGGATATTATCTCCAGTGGAAAGCGCATCCTATTTTCAAGGGAACCGCCATACTTATCTGTACGATTGTTGGTTATCGGGGATAGGAACTGACAGATGAGGTAACCAGTACAAGCCAATATTTCCACTGCATCAAATCCTGATTCTTTTACCCTTTTTGCTGAAGCTATGTAATTATTGATAGTATCACTAATATCTTCCTGCGTCATCTCTCGGGGAGTCTCCTTTGTAAGCTTTGATGGTATAGCCGAAGCTGACAATGATGGCATCCCTGTAACAAAGGAGTATGCATACCTACCGGCTTGGTAAAGCTGAGCTGCAACCTTCAGATCGCTAACCTGGTGTAATTCCTCTATAAATTTTGTCATTGAAGGAACGAACCTATCTTCTTCAATACCAATCATAAAGGGACCTCCACCTGCCTTATCCATCGCCATTGGTCCGACAATCATCAAACCCACGCCACCCCTAGCACGCCGTAGGTAATACTGCTGAAATCTCTCGGTTATTGTTCCATCAAGAGTATAAAAAGTGCCCATTGCTGGCATCACAATTCTATTCTTTACTTCCATGTTTCTTATTTTTATTGGTGAAAAGAGCATGTCTAATTTCATCTTAAACCCCCATTCATTAATAGTAACATCTACAATAATACCCTCAACAAACTCACCTTAAAAAATCAAGACAAAAATGATTGTAAATCAATAGATATAAATTGAGTTCAGCATACATTAAATACAATGTAGAGTAAAAAATTCAACATACTATCTTCATTTCCCTTCCTAACAGGAATAGATTCTAAGTGTATAAAATAACAACTCCAGGCACTATATCGTTAGTCGCGATTACCTGTTTTGACTATGAATTATTTACCAAAGAAATAATTTAAAGCATAAATGAAAAATTCTCATTTATACATATTTTTATTTGCCTTTCCGAAAATTATACCATATAATCTTAAGGTTATAGGGAATGATTCCTAAAATATTTCTGTTACAGGAGGTAGCAACAGATGAGATTTGCGAAAGTTTTTTCTATTATCACAATGGTGTTGTTTATCGGATTATACTGCGGTTCTGAAGATTCAGATTATGTTAATGTTGGCAAAGGGGGACCGGAAAATACTTCAGAAGACATCACCATTGACGACGCAATTGTTGAAAATAATGATCTACAGGATGTTTCATCGGTTGACCAGGATGAGGAAGATCTCTTCACAACTGAAGATGAAGCAGATGAATCTGAAATAAGTGACGAACAGAAGGATGGCGAAGGTGATGAGATTAAGGACTCTGATGAATCCACTGACAGCGCATCAGGTGATGATGAGACGAAGGATGATACTGATGAAGAGGACTCGGGCGAAGGCACGGAAGTGACTGACGATGGCGAAGGCGAGGATTCAGGAGATACCACGGATGTTGCTCAAACAGATGATGAGAGTGAAAAGGGAGATGATACTACAGATACCCCAACCCCTGAGATTGCTGAACCTACTGTAACACTTGATTCATCGTCAGGCAGATGGTATAAATCCCCAAAACAGAAACTGGTTGATGATGAGACCTATACAAAACATATAGCTTTAATAAAAAAATATAGATCTCAAATAAAGGATCTAAAAGTCCGGAAAAAGGAGTCTGGAGTTGATGTAGCGGCAATAAAAGATGAGATAAAGAAGTATAGAAGCTTAATAAAAAAATCCAGACTTGTTATTGGTTATGGAAAACATCAAAAGGGTATACACACCTTCTGGTCCAATGAGAATCTCTTTCTGCGTATCAGGGACAACCAAAGGGCAGGATGGTATAAAATTGTTATGGTTGCTAAAAATATAAAAGGACCACTTTCCGAAAAATATAGCCACTTTAATATAACAGTATGGAATGAAACCAATGGCAAGCAGGTTGGCGGGATGAATATCATGGCATCTGATAATCGCTATCATCGAGATAAGATGTTTGTATATCTGGATGAGGGCGACACTGACCTGAACCTTCTATGGTCGAATGACTACTATGTTAAGGAGAAATATGATGCTAATATTCAGATTAAAAAGGTGAGGATAAAATATGCAAAGGCATACAATAAGTCACGAAAGAGTCTAGTGAGAAATGCAAATCAGTATAGCTTTATCGAGGGAAGATGGTTCTGGGATAAAAATACAGTGCGCACCTATTGGGCTAACCAACTCATCGGATTCTCCTTTAGCGACATGAAATCAGGGAAATATAGAATAATACTAACTGCGAAGAACTATGGCAAACTTTCTCCTGATTATACTGATTTTAAGGTTGATGTGGAGGCGGATGGAGTTGGAGCCACAATCTCAATCCCAGCTAATGAGAAGAAATTTAAGAAAGGCAATGCTATTCTTGATCTCACAGGAGGGGATATTGATGTTTCTCTGATATGGACTAATGATATGTGGGTACCTAATAAATATGATACCAACATTCAGATTAAGAAGATAAAGCTAAAACGTATAGATGATTCAGAGAGATCAGCGCTAGCGGCATACCTTATTGCAACTGTTAAGGGGAACAGAGGTCTCATAACTGGGATATTGTTGATAGTACTCATTACACTCGGCAGTATATTCATGTGGAATAAGAAGAGAGTGAAGGAGTAGAATTTTCTCGATTACTGAAGACTAATCTCAATCTTTATATAAAGGCAGTAAAGCAATAACCCGCTAAGATAAGCGGGTTATTGCTTTACTATACTAATGCCTTTTATCATCTAAGGGATGTTATTGATGTCGATATTTTGACACATGACTGATGTGCTCTACATATTAGTATTAGGTTCGATATGCATATTATTTAAAAATTTATATCAACATCAAATCTTGAAGAAATTATCTCAAGTTCTTGAAATATTTCATCACTAATATCATTCATTCCATCAAATAGACTACTCTGTTTTCTCATTACAAGGTTGATAATTTCGGAAGCAACCTCATCATCAATATTTCTAATAATCCCTGCTATTTTAGCAAGGTCTAGTTTTAAGTTAATATTATCACCTTCAGGGTTGTAACCAAGCCCAGTGAGTATAAATAACATGGCAACATGAAACAACTGTTGACTCTCCCTCCTCTGTCTTTCCAGAGTAAATATGTTTTCAGATAAAACCTTTTCAGACATGTTTACACGATCCGCTAATTTTTTTATTAATGAGAGAGCAAAATCCGGATTATTCCTAATAAGGGCATCTAAATTATCCCTTTCTGCTACTGCTAAAAGGCAATCTGTTCCACAGACTGCGGTTTCTGACCTAGGATAATTCCCAAGCACTGACATTTCGCCAAAAATCTCACCTACCTCTGCTGTATCCATTACTATTATATCTCCAGATTTCTTTTTTTTATAGAATAGCACTCTACCCTTTTTAATCAAATAGAATTTATTCCCCTTTTCTTCTTCTTTATATATTATAGTATTCGATTTTAATGATTTTTCATTTTGCATTGTTGTAATGGGTCTCATAAAAAATTTGCGTATCACCTCAAATCCTGGCATCTTCAGATTGAATGCGATACCTTTTGTAAACCTGAATATATAGTATCTTGCTAAAAAAGTAATAAAACCCTTCGGGAGGCATGTAAGCCTTATTAATGAGCCCTTTGGAGCCTGATCATTTGTAAAGTTCTCCCAGACAACTGTGCCTCTTGCCTCTGGTGATACAAAGGAGGCGCATTCAAATAATAGATTAAACTCAGTTCCAAGTCCAAGTGGCTCAGAGGTTCTCAGGAAACAGTTCGCGGCTGTAATATCAAAGGTAACAAAGGTCTCTTCCATATGATGATTTGTATCATTATAAAGAACAACATCAGAGATAACTGGTATGCGTATAACACTCTCCTCAAAAAATTGTGGATTAATTGCTCCAACAAGCAGCAGAATTAAACCGATGGAAGTGGGGAATAATCCCATGATAATAAATTGCTCATCTTGTTTTAGCGATAAGCTCAAAAATTGCATAATACTATCCTGAAATAATAGCATAACTACTGCAACAGTTATAAAGAAGAACATCATTACCCATGTGAATGCTTCTCGTTTCCATCTAAAAAAAGGGATACTTATTGTATTCTGAGTACCCATGGAATTCAGTATCCATCTTTCAAAATGTGGTTGTCTATCAATTGTTAGCCAATCCTCAAAACGGAGGTTCATAGCATCCAGCACATCCATTGGAAAAATCGTATGTATACGAGCTATCATAACCTCCAATATCAGGACAAAGATGATCAAAAAGGGACAGACAAAATAGATCATTTTGCCACCAACGATTAGACTCGTATCAAAAATGCCATGTAGGAGAATTGGTATCAATAACGCTTTAGCAATATACTGTTTTCTATATACAGGCGTCTCACTCAATCGTCTAAGACCAAGATAATAGCCGATAAATCCGCAAGTTGTAAGATGTACAGGAACTGATACAATCAATCTCAATATTATTATAGAAGAACCGAAATTAATTGCATAAAATACATTCTCAACCAATGAAAATCCGATTCCTAACATCATAGCAGAAACTACAGATTCCATAATACTAAAATTTGGATAATACCGATGTACAAGATATATAAGACAGAAGGCTCCGATTTTTTCAATTAAGGCTGCTTTAAGAAATCCATCCAAAGCCAAATCCGTAAAGGGGAACAGTGAGTATATAAATGGTGTACCTAATTTTAATAGAAGAGCAAGCGCTACACCATAGAGGAATGATTCAAGATGTTTAACATATTCCGGTTTATAAATAAAATAGCGAAGGTAGATCAGATAGAATAATGGTATAGGAATTAACGCTAAAAGGATTTTGCTCATTAACATAAAAAATTACCTGATAACTGAATATAGTGTTTTACGTGAAACATAGATATATTTAAACTCTTTGCTCTTATTATTACATCAAACAATTGTAAAGTAAAGACTATATCTAATAATCATTATTACATATTTCAATATATTATAATCATCTTTTTTCTGTAAAAAGCAAATATATTTTACCTATTGATTATTAGACAATTCACATACTTCAAAAATTATTACTTGCTAAATATATCCTTTTTGTTACTATATAATATAAAAATTTTTATTGACAAACACACCATTTACACTTTAAAGTGTTTAGATTTTTACATGCTGCACCTCTTATATTATATTATACTATTACTATTACTATTACTATTACTATTACTATTACTATTACTATTACTATTACTAATACTATTGCTAATAGCATAATTATGTATTCAATAACATACATAAATCAAATCCTATTAAAGGGGAAAACACATATTCAAGGGATGACATACCATTGTTATAAGATAATTGGTTAATATTTTATTTTATTAATTATTATCCTAGTTTAATAGAACAAAATTTTTAATTAGTTTGATACATCACGGGAAAGGATATAACGATATCTTTGCTGAACTGATGTTTTACCAACTATATACAATCCTTAACCTGTGCAACAAATATCGAGTAGTATATATTTATTTGAGGCAAGGATAATATATCCTCTAAAATCTATACAATTAATGTTTTGCAAAGCACGCTATTCAATGGGAATTAACTCTGGCTTTCATTTTTAGTTTAAGTACAATAAAAATTGTCTCAAGGAGTGCTTAAATGATTAAATACCATAAAATACCATTGTTTTATTTTGTTATTTTTATTATGATTGGGTGTGTAATAAAATGTAGCGATGATAACGGCAGCTTTCAATTTATTCCACCACTAGACACTATTCCACCAACTGTTTCCATTTCACCTGAGAGTGGAACAACTATTGGTTGCAACCAAAAAATTATTATTACACTCAATGAATCAGCGGATATAAACAAACTCGAATTAGACGGAGATTTGGCATCAGAGAGCGATGGTGGAACATGGTCATCTGCGACTTATGAGAACGATACCTTAACCATAAGCCCAAATAGCGCATGGTCAGAGGGGATAGGAAGGACTTTAATCATCAGGTGTTCCGATCTCGCCGCAAATCCATTAAATGAAACATTAAATCTTACCTATAATGTTGATGCAGGCTCACCGACTGTAATTGATGTGATGCCGGCAGATCTACTAATTGGGACAACACAAACTATTGAGATTAACTTTAGCGAATCGATGAGCAATAGTTCTCTTTCAATCAGCGGAGATATGTCAGCAGATGATTATTTAGTCTCATGGTCAAACAGATCATCCACTAATGATAGGTTAACGATCACGCCTGATCCTGAATGGACACAGGGACTTGGGAAAACACTAATAATAGACTGTGATGATCTAGTTGGGTTCCCACTTACTCAATTTAATTTGACATATGATATAGATGCTGGCGTACCAAGCGCGACAGAAACTCCTGCAACGGGCTCTATTGTTGATGTATCGGAGGTTATAATAATTACCTTTAGCGAATCTATGGACACTAAATCTCTATTGATCAGTGGAGATATATCATCGGATGATTATCTAATTACATGGTCAAATGGAATATTTGATAACGACCGGCTTATAATTACACCTAATGTTAAATGGACAGAGGGAATAGGCAGGACGCTAATAATTGACTGTGATGATCTTGTTGGGTATTCACTTCCACATTTAAATTTGACCTATGATGTAGATGCAGGTGCGCCAACTGCAACAGAGTCGCCTTTAAGTGGATCAATTATAGATATATTACAACCTGTTGTGATTACCTTCAGTGAATCGATGAACACAGATTCCCTCTCAATTGGAGGGACTATAGTATCTGAAAGTGATGGTGGAGTATGGTCATCTGTGGTCCACATAAACGATACGCTAACCATAAGCCCAGATACTGAATGGGCAGAAGCGTTGGGAAGGACATTAATGATATCCTGTGATGATCTTGTTGGCAGGCCTGTCGCAACCTTAAATTTGACATATAATGTAGATGCAGGCGCACCGACTGCGACGAGCTCGCCACCGAGTGGTTCGATTATAGATGTATCGGATGTTATTGAGGTCACATTTAGTGAATCAATGGACATTGGTTCTCTCTCAATTGGGGGTACGATGGCATCTGAGTGTAATAGTGTATGGACAAATAATGACAAAATCCTAACCATTAACCCAAGTACGGTATGGACAGAGGGGATAGGCAGGACATTAACAGTATCCTGTGACGATCTGGTAGGATATCCTGTTGCAGCCTTAAACTTAATCTATAATGTTGATGCAGGCGCACCGACTGCAATAGCATCTCCAGATAGTGGTTCTATCATAAATCTATCTGATGCGATTATAATCACCTTTAGCGAGTCGATGGATGTAGATTCTCTTTCAATTGGGGGCACGATGGCACCTGAGGGTGTTGGTATATGGACAGATATTGATCAAACGCTAACCATAAGCCCAACTACTGAATGGTCAAAAGGGCTAGGAAGAACATTAACAATAGACTGTGAGGATCTAGTTGGCAATGGAGTCGCCACAATAAACTTGACCTATGATGTGGATGGAGGAAATCCGACTGCTACAGTGTCACCTGTTAGTGGTTCACTTATTATTGATACATCACAAGCTATTGTGATTTCCTTCAGTGAATCCATGGACTCAGATAGTCTTACAATCGGGGGTACGATGACATCTGAATGCGATAGCGGTGTATGGTCAACTGAAATTTATATGAATGATACGCTAACCATAAACCCAACCACTGAATGGTCAGAGGGAATCGGGAAGACATTAACAATAGACTGTGAGGATCTAGTTGGTTATCCAGTAGGGACACTGAACTTGATTTATGATGTAAATTCCCTATCAATTTCAGGCACTGTTTCAATTGAAGGAACGGGATTGGAGGGTGTTGAAATAACCCTTACTGGCCCTGTGACAATGGAAACAATAACTAACTCATCAGGCGAGTATTCCTTCAGAGATATTATGAATGGAACATACCAAGTAATTCCATCTAAAACTGGTTATGATTTTTTACCTGTAGAAATTATAGTTATTGTTGATAATGATGATGTAAGCGCCCAGGATTTTCTTGCGGATATAATAAAATGGCAACTTACATATGGTGGCACCTATGGGGATGTAGCAAACTCAATTCAACAAACTTCTGATGGTGGATACATTGTTGCTGGATATTCGGAATCTTATGGAGCTGGAGGAAAAGACTTTTGGGTACTTAAGCTTGATCCTTATGGTATTGTTGAATGGGATTATACCTATGGAGGAGCGTCTGATGACGTTGCAGAATCTATTCAGCAAACCTCTGATGGAGGTTACATTGTTGCTGGATATACTGAATCCTATGGCGCTGGAGGACAGGACTCCTGGGTGATCAAACTTAATGAAAATGGTATTATTGAATGGTCACCAACATTTGGTGATACTGGCAATGACTATGCAAAATCAGTTCAGCAAACCTCTGACGGAGGTTTTGTTGTATCTGGTTCAAAATATGATGTTAGTGCCACTTATTATGATATGTGGGTAATAAAACTCAACTCTGATGGTAGTCAAAACTGGGAAGAGACCTATGGCGGCAACACCAGTGATTATGCAAATTCAATTCAACAGACCTCTGATGAAGGATATATCGTTGCTGGATATACCTTTTCTTTTATGGCTAGTGGAGGTGGAGGTGCTGAATTCTATATAATAAAACTTAATGATATCGGCATTCAACAATGGAGTCAGGTGTATGGTGGTAATGCAAATGACTTTGCTGAATCAATAGCACAAACCTCCCCTGATAACGGATACATCGTTGCAGGAAGAACAAATTCTTTTACTGCCGTTAATTTTGATGTTTGGATAATAAAACTTGATGGAGATGGGATTGATGAATGGACAGGAATCTATGGAGACAGTAATTATGATAAAGCATACTCGATTCAACAGACATCAGATGGAGGATATATAACTGTTGGAGAGACAAACTCAACATTGAGTGGAGAATTTGAGTATTTGATGCTGAAACTCAATGACGATGGCAGTCAGAATTGGCAAACGACCTATAGCATTCCAGAATGTAGTGCATTTGGTCGATCAGTTCAGCAGACTATAGAAGGCGGGTATATTGTATGTGGATCTGTAGACCAAAGCAGTAGTACAACAATCCAAGATATATTAATACTCAAAGTTGATAATAATGGTAATTTATAATTATGTACCAAATAATAAGCCTAAGGACAAAGATTTAACTATGAAACAGAAGGAGAAGAATCGAAGAATATGCCGTACTAGAGTCAAAATTGAAAATGCTTTTGCCGGAATGAAACACTTGAGGAGAGTGTAGGATGTTTCATGAATAAAACGTGATGATTTTTTAGATCAAACATTTCTTGTAGCTTGTGAATTATAAAATTATTATCAAAGGACAAAATGAGAGTGTTGCAACAACTCTATTATAAAACTATTCTAACATTTAACATTAGGCTTACATTTTTTTCAAAAGTATCCAGGGATCTGCATCATAACGATTCGTTGAGGAGCCTTCAGGATTGTCATATACCACTACAAAGGAAATATCACCATTGCTGGTCAATGTTGGATCACCGATTCCAGCGGCGTTGCCAGAGCTGATAACTAAATCTCTTGGACCAAAGCTGTCCCAATTATTATTATCCATTAATTTTGCGCGGAATATCGCAAGTTTTCCATCGGTATGGTAAAAGCTAAAATAGAGATACCAATCCCCTGCATTATCCTTATAGAGATGAGGCTGATGATCTGTCACATCGGTATTTAAAGACGATAGATTTTCGGGCACTGCCCATGTATCACCGTTATCACTGCTTGTTGAATACCAGATGTCATGATAACCGTAACCACCTGGTCTATCTTCGCTGTCAAAAAAAAGAACAAGGTTCGATGAGTTTAGCCTTTCGATGTGAGGATTATCTTCATGAGAGGCTACACTATTCACATAATCTGAGATGCTGCTGCCAAGTCCTGTCGGATTATATTCAGTGTCTTCGATTATTCTGATATCCTGCTTATAAGGATCTGGTGTGTCATTTGAAGTGAAGGTCATTATTTCAATCCCACTACCATCGAATAGAGCAAAAGGAGCCTCCTCGGAGTAAAAGGCCCTTGCCATATTTGATAATGTCCATTTTTCAAATGGTTCTGATGTTGAACCTCGATTTGTGTATAAAATGTCGGAATGTATCCATTCATAGTCACTAAGTGGATTCGTTTGAAAGTCCATTCCAAATGACGGACCCCTCCTATAGGGAGCAAACTCCTCCGGCATAAGTGGCGGATCAGCTAATATTACCGATAAAAAATCGAGTGGTATATAAGTACAATAAAGATGAAGACCATCGCGGCTGATATGCACCCCATCTTCCCATCCCATTATAGCTAACTGCTGTCTTTGAGGTGTGTGGTATTCTTCAAAATTAGCAACTTCCAGTCTTATAGAATCTTTGAAAGTAGTCCATTGATCAGCCGACATATTATAGGACGCTTTGTTTCCTGCTGAATCTTTAACTATCACATTGTAATAATAGGTTCTCTCCAAAGAGATATTGATAGATTTGCTGGTAATATCTGATTCAAACTCTCCAACAGGAATACCATTCTGCTCAATTTCTGTTACTGAATTGATATTGTTCGCATAGGAATAATAAGCTAAATATTGCAAAACTGTTGCTTGATCATCTGCAGCAGGGACCCATTCCAATTTTACATTGGTTTCAGATATTGTTGAGACTTTGATAGTTCCAGAACTAAGTATCGGTTTTATTGTATCAACTGGTGGGATTATTTCGTTATTATTATTGGATTGGCATCCGGAACTAACAAAAAAAATGTGAAAAGAAGCGTCCACAGTTTTAGAGTAGAGTTCTTATTCATAACAACCTATATGCAACAAAAATTATTTTTTAAATACTTGTAACAGACATAAGATCAGATATTATAAATAAATCTACGTCTAACGTTTAAACGAGTGCTAGGTCTATTTACTTCACCTGAATTTATTTGTTACCTTCTCATAAAAGGTTTGCTGCACTGCTATCTCATAATTTTCCATTAACATATAATCTATTAGTCCGATCACCTTTTTGAAAATAGCCATGCAAAAAACACTCATTTATAAGAGTAACGATATCATATTCTTAAGAATAATCAACAATTAAATAAGGCTTCCTGTAAAAGTATATATTTAGACTATACAGTTAACATTCCACATTTACAGCGTCTCATGTGACGCTGTAAAATATGGGCAAGAAGAAGCCTTCGCTTTAATAGTTTAAATAATATCTGACATTTACAAAAGGTCAATCAAGTCATCTCACGCAATACTATGAGAAAACAGTCTGCTAATCGGGTACAAACACCCGTTTGCGAAATCTGCGTTTCGTGAATCCGTTCTTGGTTTTGCGTCTCTTGCAGTATATCATGATCGTTTTCGATCTCATCTATTCAACTACGGTTTTATTTAGTTCAGCTATTAACGCCTGGAATAATTTTTGACCTATTTCGAGCAATGCTTCACGAATCTCTTTAATTGCTTTGTCAAGTTTTGGTTGACTAATTCCTATTGATGTATTGATATTTACACATATTTTTATTTTGTTCATATAAGTAAGGCTCTTACTAATGTTTTAACTCTTTTGCAAGAGCTGGCCTTGCCCGAAAAAGAGGACATGAAGTTAAGCAAAAGAAACGATAATAAGCTTAACGGAGGAGTCAATGAAATCAAGAAGAAAATTTGACAAACAATTTAAGATCGATTCAGTAGAGTTACTGGAGAGAAGCGGTAAAACAATTAGTGAGATATCTAAAGATTTAGGGATAAGGCCTGATCTTTTATCAAGATGGAGAAGAGAATTAAGGGATAATAATGGGAAAGCATTTCCTGGTAGAGGTATTCCTCGGGATGAGGAATTATATAGGCTGAAGAAGGAATTAGCAGATGTAAAACTGGAGCGTGATATATTAAAAAAAGCAGTGGCCATTTTCTCAAAGACCGAGAAGCGAGGTACAAATTCATGAGAAAACATAGCGGCAAGTTTCCGGTGA
>JAXHTS010000048.1:38895-128781 GCA_034190085.1 Spirochaetota bacterium | reverse complement strand
GAATACCAGGCTCTGCGCAAGGAATACCAGGCTCTGCGCAAGGAATACCAGGCTCTGCGCAAGGAATACCAGGCTCTGCGCAAGGAATACCAGGCTCTGTGCAAGGAATACCAGGCTCTGTGTAAGGAATACCAGGCTCTGTGTAAGGAATACCAGGCTCTGTGTAAGGATGGGCTTAGTTACTATATACTGGGGTTGTACAAAAAGTCATTCACCTGTGCGGGATCTAAGAATACAGGAATCTCAAATATATACATTATTTTACTTATTTTGATTCCGGCATTCCGTTTTTCTGTAACCGGAATGAAATACTTTTAGACAACCCCACATATTATTCTAATGAGCCCTTCTGTTACCCTTCCTGCCGCTCTTTTTCCATGGTTTTATGCCAAATTCTTCGAGCTTCTCAGACTTTTTGCCGTAGTAGGAATAAATAGCGCTTGTCAGCCTTGATGATTCCTCTTTCAGGTCCTTTATCAAGTTTGTAAGCTGTTCTGTGGATTGCTGCAACTGTGCCTTTAAATCCTCCTGCTGCCTGTCTTTTTCCACGGCATCTGATACATGCTCCTCAAAATCCGGAATCGCTATTGGCAGGGAAAGCTCGTTCTCGTTCTTCTTTAATCCGGAAATCAATATTTGATATTGATTGATTATATCTGCAAAGGATCTCTTGGCCATCTTTAATCACCTCCTTTTATATACTTTTGCGAGGGTTTTTATTTTATCCTTATCTGAAAAAGATAAAGGATTATCCTCTATGAGGCAGTGTACATAAGCACGGAAGTAATTAGACTATTAGGTAAATAGTGTATCACAATAACCGGTATCTGTCAATAGCCATGCTTCTCTCCCTTGTCCTCTTTGCAACCCGATCTCTCAACTCTATCATCCTGCAAGGGAGCAATGCATCCCGGCAAACGCCATTCAGAACAACATGTGAGCCAGCCTCCCTGTCCCGGAGTAGAGGTTGTATGCGTTGTCGGGTAATAAGTTTTTATTCTCACACAATGATACAAAGATTTTGTTTTATATCTCCCTTCCATTCTCTCTTACAATTCCTTGTGACTCTGCGCCTTTGTGCGAATATTTGTAATTAATGCATACACAGAATCGCTCCTTTCTCATATGCAAAACTATAGCCACTTTTTGAGTTGTGACATTTTTAAAAAAAAATTTTTTGAAAAATGATTGATTTTTATGATTTATTAGATATACTCAACATGAAGGAACTATATACAAAAATACATGGAGGTTGGATTATGAAAAGATCTATTCTACGTCTTTTAGAATTTGGTTGGCCTGATAGAATCATAGCGAACTATTTAATGATCAAGCCCACTATTGTCAAGTATTATCGAAGAAAACATCGAATTATTAGAGATGAATATCAAGGATTTTATTAAAATTTATTAAATTAACCTCATTGAAATGTTATTACCTCAAAGATTTTACTTACTACAACCTATAGACCATAACTCCTTCATTTTCAAGTGAGAGTGTTTATAAAATGATGGAAGAAAGCTTTCCAGTATTGGTCTATTTATGTTGAGTACTCAAAAAGAGAAGAATATCTTGTAACTAACACATCAGACTAAAAGATAAATATTCCTCTGCGCCTTCAGCAGGGAGAATATTTATCTTTTAGTATACATCTTTATCAAAGTATTATTGATTTAGCAATCATAAGGTAATTATTATGGGTCTATTTTAGTAGAGATAGTGGAGGGGGGATAGCCCTTGATAGTATCTCTAGGATAGCCTGAAAATATGCGCCTAGTGGATAAAGGTATCCCTTAACATAGGATTATTTTATCAAAAAATTCTTTACAGATTGGTCAATCATCATGCTAATTCAAACAACCTGTGGAGAGATGCCAGAGTGGTCGAATGGGACGGTCTCGAAAATCGTTGAGGAGTAATTCCTCCGAGGGTTCGAATCCCTCTCTCTCCGTATTTTCCTTAAAAGTGGATGTTTGTTTGTTGACAATGCTATTGAGTATTTTTAATAAACCACATATGCTTTTTTTTATTTACAGAACAGATGATGTTAGTTCTAAATAAATTGCAGGGATTTCCTGCCATTATTATAGAATTTACCAAATGGAGAAGTGTCTGAGTGGTCGAAGGAGCACGGTTGGAAACCGTGTGTAGTGCAAGCTACCGAGGGTTCGAATCCCTCCTTCTCCGAATCATTTTACAGTTAGGATTATTGATATGCCGGGCATAGTAGCAGCAGAACTGCACCTGTAGGCATAATCTCAATTACAATGCTAATGTGCAATGTGATAGGGTAGATCAATATTTCTGATATAACAAGATTTTGGCTAAATTCATCAAAGAAAGTACATGACATATCAGGTAATTGCCAGAAAATGGCGTCCTCAAAATTTCGATGAGATTATCTTCCAGAATCATATCTCAAGAACCATAAGAAATAGCATTAAAAAGGGGAGGGTGTCTCACGCTTATCTATTCGCTGGGCCCAAGGGTGTTGGAAAAACCACAATGGCGAGGGTGCTCTCAAAGGCATTGAACTGTAATACTGGCCTGACAGATTCCCCCTGCGGCAAATGTGAAAATTGTGTAGAGATAAGGCAAGGCTCTTCCTTTGATGTTATTGAGATAGATGGGGCATCCAATAGAGGGATTGAGGATGTACGGGAGTTGAGGGAGAATGTAAATTTTGCCCCAATCAAATGTAGATACAAGATATATATTATTGATGAAGTTCACATGCTTACTAAGGAGGCCTTTAACGCTCTCTTGAAAACCCTTGAAGAGCCTCCGCGGCATGTTGTTTTTGTGTTTGCGACAACAGAGATCCATCGCATACCTGAGACAATTTTATCGCGATGCCAGAAGTATTCATTTAAAAAAATTCCCAATGAATTTATTGTGGATCACTTGAAGCGTATTGTGGAGAGTGAGGGATATAATATCCTTGAGGGAGCCCTCTATCAAATAGCCAGGGCATCAGAGGGTTCCATGCGTGATGCCCAGTCTCTAATTGATCAATTAATAGCCTTCTCTGAGGGTGAGATTGATGAGTCTGACGCATTAGCTATTCTAGGGGTGATGCCGCTCGAGAGTTATCTTAGCCTATTGAGGTATATCGGAAGCCTGGATGCAAAGCAGACAATGAGTGAGGTTGACCGTATAGTAACACTCGGGGCTGACATCAATGGGTATGTTACAGGATTTATCGATATCTTGAGAACATTGAGACTGGTAGGCTGTGGAGTCTCCGTTAAGGATATATTAGGGTTTTCTGATGACGAGATGGATCGAATAAAGGATGCTGCAAACCTATTCTGCGATGAGGAGTTGAGCGTATTGTTCAGGATAGCAAGCGAACTCATGAGTGATTTAAGGTTTTCATTTAATGAGAGGATAAGCCTGGAGATGGCCCTTCTTGATATGATCAATGTGAAGAAGGGGCCATCGATTGCGGCCATTCTAAAAAAACTTGAGGAAGCATCTAAGGGCAATGAGTCTCTTGGCGCTCCTCCATCCTCTCATGGAGAGGATAAAAAGGATAAAATGGAGACAGGATTGGATAAATCCAATTCAGTGGTTGAAAGGATAAGGGAAGTGTTTCAAGGTCAAATAATTGAAAAAGGAGATAAATGATGTTAAAGGGATTGGGAGACGTTGGTCAAATTATGAAGATGCAAAAGGAACTCAAAAAGATACAAAAGAGACTTAAAAAGATCGAGATTGAGGGCGAGAGTGATGATGGTTCTATAAGAGCGGTTGTGAGTGGGGAGTTTAAGCTGATGAATATTAAGATTGACTCAAAGCTATTTGATAATGCGGATAAAGATAGAATTGAGAAGTCCATAATGTCAGCGGTTAATTCTGCAATAGATAAGAGTAAGGGATACGCTGAAGAGGAGATGGCAAAGATTACTGGAGGAATTAACATCCCTGGCCTTAGTGATTTCTTGAAATAGATATTTTATAATAGAATATACTTATGAAAAGTCCTTCTAAATATTTAGATGAATTGATTAAGGAGTTTTCAAGGCTTCCTGGAATAGGTCCAAAGAGTGCCAGTAGACTCGCTTTTCACATTCTGAAAATCCCCTATGATGATGCGGAGAGAATATCAAGGGCTATCGTTGAGTTGAAGAGAAATATTACCTCCTGCAAGATCTGTAGCGGAATATCGGATGGGGATGTGTGTTCAATATGCTCGGATGCAAGCAGGGATGGAGATCTGATATGCGTTGTTGAGGAAGCAAAGGACATCCTAACGATCGAAAAGACAATGGAATATCGTGGGGTTTACCATGTGCTAAGGGGGGTAATATCTCCGTTAAATGGCATTGGGCCTGATGAACTGAATATAGATTCATTTTTGCATAGATGCAAGAATGGGGGGGTGCGGGAGGTCATTATAGCGACAAATCCAACCATTGAGGGGGATGCGACCAGTCTATATCTATCACAGGTGTTGAAACCAATAGGCGTTAGGGTTATGAGGATTGCTCACGGCCTTCCTGTTGGTTCTGAATTGGAGTATGCTGATAGCGCTACGATTGTCAAATCCCTTATTGGGAGGGTGGAGATATGATCATCATCTTCTGTCATGAATCCTTAGTATGATCGGTATCCCCTTTAGGTCTAATCTCTCCTGCAGCGCCTTTTGTAGAAATCTTATGACATCCCTTTTAAAGAGTTTATGATTATTCACAAATAACTTAAACTGAGGGGGTGTTGTGCTTATTTGAGTTGCATAGTATATTTTCATGGATCTACCTATTTGGGGGGTAAGCCTCATCTTCTGGATATTCTGAATAATGTCGTTAAGCTTGGAGGTCTCAATTTTCATTTTTGATTTTTCAGATAATTCCAGGGCTGTTGTCATTAGCTTGTGAATTCGGATCCTCTCCAATGCTGAGATTGACATAATGGGGAAGTCAATTGCCCTATAGTATTGATAGATTATTTTTTCCTTATACTCTTCAAAGGTTTTTGTGTCCTTATTCACAGCATCCCATTTATTTATAGAGATAATTATTGGTTTATTTGCCTTTAGTATTTCATCTGATATCTTTTTATCTGTTTCTGTCAGTCCAATGGTCGCGTCAATGAGGTGAATTACTACATCGGATCTATTTATTGAATCGATCGTGCGCCTCATTGAATAGAATTGTTCATTCCCCTTTATTCGGCTTTTTTTCTTCAAACCCGCCGTATCAATAACCCGAATCCTCTTCCCATGGAATGATATGTCCTCATCAATCGCATCTCTAGTTGTGCCTGGTATATCAGAAACTATTGCCCTTTCATATCCTAATAGTGAATTTAGTAGTGTTGATTTTCCGGAGTTTGGCCTCCCTACAATAGATATTTTTAAATCTGTATTGTCAGTGGATAACCTTTTCACAGGTAGGATATCTGTTATCTTATCAAGAAGCATATCTATATTCATCTTTTTAAGGGCGGAGATAGGGAGGATATCGGTGTAGCCCATTTCATAAAAATTTGTCATATTCTCAAGATCAGTATTTGTATCCATCTTGTTTACTGTTACAATTGTGGGAAGAGAGAGCTTCCTGATAAATCTCGAAAGATCTAGGTCAAAGGGGAATGGGGATGGATTTTCCATTAAAAAAATAATTACAGATGATCTCTTCAGATGATTTCTGGCATTTTCAATTATTGATTGAGATAGTTCAGAGGATTTATTAATATCTAAACCAGGCGTGTCTGAAATAATAAAGGAGACTGATTTGTAGTTTATGGAATAGGTGATAATATCCCTGGTTAATCCTGGTAGGGGGTCGACTATTGCCCTTCTCTCTCGTATTAGGGCATTAAACAGGGTTGATTTCCCTACGTTTTGTCTGCCTATGATTGTTGCTATGGGTAACTTCTTTGACATTTTTATAAGCTTACTTCAAGAATAGAATGATAATATTGATGTGGTCCCTGACAAGGATAGATCTCTCAAATATTGTTACTCAACATTGTTAATTACAGTCCATAGATCTCTAGGTATGAAGAGTAATTTTCGAGAAAAATCATATATAAACAATATAAAATTATATTGTTGCTATTTTACTTAACAAGTAAAATTATTGTCTATAATTATATCATTCTCTATTGTGAAATAGTTAGTATAATTTAAAAAGTACTTCATCTAGGTGGTTGATTATAATATTGCGGGGGGAAATATGTCTAAGAAGAGTTATGGTAAGTTGCTTTCCAATATGGTTAGGTATAATCCCAATGGCATTGTAGTGACCTATGGGGATAGGAACATTACCTGGAAGGAATTGGATGAAAGGGTGAATAGGTTAGGGAATGCCTTACGGGAATTGGGCATTGCAAAGGGTGATCATGCTATTATAATGTTTCATGATTGTCCCGAGTTTTTTGAGGCTAATTACGCTCTCCAAAAGATCGGGGCAATACCGATCCCAATGAATTTTAAATTTGTGGCAAGGGAGATCGAATATCAAGTAGAAAAATCCGACTCTATATTATTTATATTTGAGGATCAATATATGGAGGTTGTCGAAGAGGCATTGCCAAGATTAGGTAGTATTAAAAATTTTATCTGTATAAAAAGGGGAGAAACCAAAATATCCGATAATTTTTTAGAATATGAAGAGATGATCAGCAAACATCCCTCCACTGATCCATCAGTGGAGGTTTTTGGGGATGATATTTGCACGATCTCCTTTACTGGGGGGACAACAGGGATGCCAAAGGGGGTGGTGCTGACCTATGATAATTTTTGGAAGATGGCTGAATTTATGTTTAGCGATCTCTTAGCTAGACTGATTGCTGATCCGAGGGTTGATTTCAAGCGAATGTCTGGCGAACCAAAGTCTTTGATTGGAAAACTATTATTAAAGGTGATGAGCTTGACTATTGTAAGGTCTATGATTGGGAAGATGATTTCAAGCACAATGCCGAAAACCTTTGGAACCCCCATTGCGCCATTATTACAGAGATTGACGGGTGGTCATTCAGCATTTACCAATATGCCGCTATTTCATATGGCAAACTATGTAATGTTGATAGTAGGTCCAATCACTGGATCACCTCCCAGGTGTATACTGCGAAGTATGGCCAGTTTTGATCCGAAGGAGGCCCTAGAGATAATTGAAAGGGAGAGGCCTCATATGGTTGGTTTTGTCCCTACTCAATGGAAAATGGTGCTGGATTATCCTGAATTTGGAAAATATGATACGACCTCTGTAAAGATGGCGATGACAGGGGCCGGTATAAATCCAGCTAAACTGAAGAGGAGAATATTGGAATCCTTCCCCCATTCAATAATAATTGATGGATTTGGACAGACTGAAATGACGCCTGTAACCTCTATGAGAATTGATTCATCTGTTGATGGACTTAAGGATAGAGCTGTCGGGACGCCTCTTACAGGGGTTAATGTACAAATTATAAATGAGAATGGAGAGAAGGCGGCTCCGGGTGAGGTGGGAGAAATTTGCTATCAGAGTGACACTGTAATGAGGGAATATTATAAAGACTCAGAGGGGACTGCAAAGGTGATGGAAGGAGGGTGGTTTCATTCCGGCGATCTTGGATATTTTGATGAGGATGGTGATCTAATGATTGTTGATAGAAAAAAGGAGACCATCTCAACCGGGGGCGAGAAGGTGTATCCGCATGAGGTTGAAGAGATATTGCAGTCCCATCCGAAGGTGTTGCATTCATGTGTAATTGGTGTGCCGGATGAAACCTGGGGGAAGGCTGTCAGGGCTGTTGTTGAATTGGTTGAGGGAGAAAAGATGAATGAAAGCGAGCTGATAGATTGGTGTAGAGATAAAATGACAGGATTTAAGAAACCTAAAACAGTTGTATTTGTAGATAATATCCCTCTAAATCCGGTAGGGAAGATACGAAGGGCTGATGTTAAAGAGAAGTATGGCATGTAGTGATTATATTCTTAATATGAATAGATCAATTTAATTGGTGAGGAGAAAATATTTTAGTTGGACAGGGATTATGTTATCCCCTATTGATTATACAATAAAAAACCCGCTCAAAAGGAGCGGGTTATATATTTCTGGTATTCCCTATCAAATTAAGTATTATCTCTCTATTTTACCTCCCCAGAAGCTATGATTATATATGAAGGGGAGGGGGGTAAGTGAAATTTGTATTAACCACCAAGCAACTGCAATATAGTTCTTGTCTTCATATTTGCTTGAGCTAACATCGCAGTGCCACTCTGAACAAGGATTTGATCTTTTGTGAAATTCACCATTGTCTCAGCCATGTCAGCATCTCGGATCCTACTCTCAGATGCCTGTATGTTCTCATATGCTGTCATCAAGCCCTTTGCAGCATACTCAAGCCTGTTATAATAGGCGCCGAGATCAGCTCTCTGCTTCGCAATCTTGTGAAGAGCATCATCTACTATTCCAATTGTCCTGTTGGAATTGTCAGCAGTGCTCACATTTGCAATTATTCTTCCAGTACGCTCTGTAAGATTCAATCCCTCAGAGGTCATGGTTCCTATATACACCCTCTCCCTTTGGTGCATATTTGGCCCCATGTGAAACCACATACTTGCCCTAGGATTCACTCTGGAATATTCGCCCAATAATAGCTTAAACCTGTTGAACTCCGCCTGAGATGCGATCCTATCGATCTCATCAACCAGGGCTGATACCTCCACCTGGATAAGCTGTCTGTCTTCCTGGGCGTATATACCATTTGAAGATTGTACAGCAAGAACCCTTATCCTTTGTAAAATCCCTGCAGACTGCTGTAGATAACCCTCAGTTGTTTGAACAAAGGACATGCCATCCTCTGTATTCCTCTCAGCCTGCCTCAGACCCTGAATTTGGGTTCTCATCTTTTCTGAAACAGCTAAGCCTGATGCATCATCTCCCGCCTTGTTGATACGCATTCCAGAAGCGAGCTTCTCCATCGAGCTGTTTACATCCCAGTGCTTAAATTTCAGAACCCTGTTCGAATTTATAGCACTCATGTTATGATTGATAATCATAATAAACACTCCTTTGTTAAATTTTTGCCTGATCTCCCTATCAGGTCATTTATACCAGGTTGTAAAATTAAGGGGATACCTTTTATATTTCCCTAATCGCTATTACAGATAACCAGAAATCTGTAATATGCGGCTTAGTTTTCAAAGAACAATTCTATACGCGTTTGACCGATCAATAATATATTGCTATCTGAGTAAGGTTAGCACACCCTTTGTCTTCATGTTGGCATGTGCCAACATGGCTGTGCCGCTCTCAACCAGAACCAGGTTCTTTGATAGGTCAACCATAACCTCAGCCATATCCGCATCTCGAATCCTGCTCTCCGCTGCCTGAATGTTTTCATAGGCAGACATGAGCCCTTTGGCCGTATGCTCTAATCTGTTGTAATATGCGCCTAGGTCTGCCCTCTGTTTCGCAATGACATGAAGCGCTTCATCGAAGATGCCTATACTCCTGTTCGCGAAATCCGGTGTTGATAGGGTTATGGGTTGACCAGTGATATCCTTTATTCCTAAGGCCAATGCTGTCATTGTCTGTATATAAACCCTTTCCCTCTGATGCATGTTTGGGCCAATATGAAACCACATCGATGCGCTTCTGCTAATTCGAGAGAAATCGCCCTGCAACAGACTCATTTTATTAAACTCAGCTTGGGAGGCAATCCTGTCAACCTCGTCAACTAGCTCTGAAACCTCAATCTGTATCAATTGTCTATCATTGATAGTATAAATACCATTTGCGGACTGAACAGCAAGCACCCTCATTCTCTGAATAATTTGGGTGAGTTGATGAAGATAACCCTCAGTTGTCTGAATTAGAGACATCCCATCCTCTGTATTCCTTTCCGCTTGTCTAAGTCCAAGAATCTGTGTCCGCATCTTTTCGGAAACAGCCAGACCTGAAGCGTCATCACCGGCACGGTTGATTCTCATTCCAGAAGAGAGGGCCTCCATATTTTTATTCACACTCCAATGCTGGAACTTTAACACTCTGTGGGTATTAATAGCTGATAGGTTGTGATTGATAATCATTCCGATTCCTCCATGAATCTATAACCCTTGATTGGCCTCCATGCCAACCATGAATGATGGTAAATCTTACTCTAAAAGAATCGGTTAAAGGCAGGTTCAAATTGAAGGTGCTGTAGGGCGATTATTAGTGAATATATGTGTTTATTGTAATATATGGCACATATGCATCTATATAGAACCATTTTTTAATATTTGTGTATTGTTCTCCCTTATCTTTATTTCGGTATATTAAAATTTTCCATTAGAATTTTTTTATTTTTATTGACTAATAATTAATATTGCCTAAACCTTTAATGATTATTCTTCAGTACTTACAGAAGTTAACATACAATGTATAGTTTTTATTTGTATATTATGAGGGCTAGGGTGATAACACTTTTATTGCAATATCGGATAATAAAAACTTGACAAATTCAATATGATCCCTTTATCATAATTTGACTATATTATTTATAACAGATAAAAACATATTGTCATACTTACTATACTAATGGATAAATATGGGTTTAAATCCTTTTAAGGACTCAAATCTCGACGATCTCCAAAATAATGTTAGCGGATTTCTAAGAGATCACTTCGGTGATTTATATTATCGAATTAAAGAGAGCATTAGTTTATGTGTAAACAAGGGGAGGGAGCGCATAACGATAATGCTTATCCCCCATTCAGAAAAAAAAATAGGTAGTTTCCATATCAGAATCTACACAATACTCCTGCTAATCTGTATCATCATAACCACAATAACCATTACATCAGTAATTGTAATCAACCATGCATCTACCATAAAAGGTGTAAGTAAGCTAAAAATGTATGGGAAGAACTCAAAGATTCAAATTGAAAAATATAAGGAAGAGATAAATAAGCTCTACACCCAGTTTCAGAGATTTAAACCTGAAATAACATATCTATATTCACTCACACATGCAAAGGACGCGAACTCTCTCTGGGCTAAAGGTTCAGGCGGTGTAGTGAAAGCGGTCGATGTGGCAGGGCAGGGGGTGGTTCCTCCTATGGAGATATTGAATGTCGAAGAGATGGAACAGGAGTTGAAGACCATAAATATTGTGCTGGATAAGATAAAAAGCTTTATGGATAGGCAGAAAAAAATAATCGAAAATACGCCTTCAATCTGGCCTGTGGAAGGATATATAATACAGAAATATGGAATGGGTTCATCCCCCTATTCGACTAATGCGCACTTCAAAAAAGGACTAGAAATTGCGACATTCCCCGGCTCTGAGATAATGGCAACAGCTCCGGGCAAGGTGGAGAGCATAAGATGGAACTCAAAACATGGGCTTAGCATTTCAATAAAGCATAAATATGGGTATACCACTCATTATTCACACTGTCAAAGGATCACAGTTTCAGCTGATCAAAAGGTATCAAAGGGAGATGTTATAGGTTATACCGGTAAAACAGGAAAAGCAAAAAGGCATTTATGTTTTTATCAGATCAAGATTGGGACTGTATTCGTTAATCCCCTTCCTTACTTGAATAAACTAGCCAGATGATTTAGTGGATGGGCTTTAGTCTGCGCCTATATTTTAGCGCATCGGAATTTTGAAAAAATACACTGAGGTGATTTTTCAAAATTGACTTTATTTAGCGCCAAAATAATCCATGGATGGTTTATCTTATTCTTCCTCGCTCCTCTTGGTAATGAGTAATTCATCAGGCACCTCTTCTATACTTTCACCTATCTGAATAGCAATTCTATTGCCAATGAGACCAGGCCGGCATTTATACTTTTTCCTGCCTCCAATCCTTAAAGTCATATCCGAGTTGATCTTTGCATCAGGAAATTTAATTACATCCCCAACATTAAGCTCCAATACCTCCATCATGGTAACCTCAACTTCCCCTATCTCAGCAACAATTTGAAGTTCCACTGTCTCTAATCTGTTCTGTATAATTAAGGCATTCTCATCGGTTGCGCCTTTCCTGATGCTTGAATACCAATATTGGGCTGAAAGCTTTGAGATTATCGGTTCAATTGTGATATAGGGAATACAGAGATTTGTCATTCCCTCTACCTCTCCAACCTTGGTCTCCAGTGTAATCAGTACAACCATGTCGTTGGGGGGAACGATTTGAGCAAATTGGGGATTAGTCTCTACATTTCCCAGTCTTGGCCTGAGATCGATCACATTTGACCATGCCTCTCGAAGATTGCCCAGGATTCGTACAATTATACCCTCCATTACAGAAAGCTCAATATCAGTCAATTCCCTGCTGATTCTGGCTGATTCTCCAGTCCCTCCAAAGAGTTTATCAATAATAGTAAAGGTGATTGATGGATCTATCTCAAGCACTGCGGAACCCTTAAGAGGATCCATGTTAATTACAGCGATTGTAGTGGGATTAGGAATGGATCTTATAAATTCTTCGTATGTCAACTGATCAACAGAGGCCACATGAACGCTTACAAGAGCCCTCAACTGGGCTGAAAGGGCTGTTGTTGTTAAACGGGCAAAGGTCTCATGCATCATCTGTAACGTTCTGATCTGATCCTTGGAAAACTTATCAGGACGTCTAAAATCATATATCTTAACCTTCTTCTGCTCCTTTGTGGCGGAGTAGTCCGTTGTGTCCATCTCCCCAGTGGATATGGCAGTCAATAGGGCATCTATTTCATCCTGCGAAAGTATCTCTGTCATGATCTCTTTCCCCTTCTAACGGTTGCTTCAACATCTGTTATTAACCAGAAATTATCATATCTCTCTAAAACGTATTTATATTTATAGGTAAATGGAATTATAGGTCCAAATCTGATTACTTCGACATCAACATGAGCAATATTTTGATCCTCAAAAACTGACTCTTCAATTATTTTAAAATTAAGAATATGGTCTACTCTATCCCTTTTTAAAAACTTAATAAAATTATCTATAATATTCAATCTTTTTTTTTCATCTGCCTCATTGTAAACCCTAACATAATCAGAAAAGGCATTTATATAGCTTTCGACCTTTATATATTTAAAATAATTATCCCAATCCCTCTTCTTTTCTGCTGTCAGAGCAAGCAAAATTATTTCTGATGCTGATATCTTACGGTCAATCTCCTTTATTCTGATCTCTTTTTTAATTCCTAAGGATTTCAAGATTCTAAAGGTCAATATATTTTCACTGGGAATAGCATCAAATCTCTTCAGATCAGAAAAGAGATATCCCTTCACGCGATACTCCATTTCAGGTATCAGATTATAAACATCTTTTAGGTTTATAGAATGGGATATTATCTCCTTTGGGGAAAGCTCAATAACCCTTGGTTTTATGTCTCGTATTACATCTTCAATATTTTTATTCATCAATCGATATGGCACAATGATTTCAGCCTCTCTTCCATTCATGTCATATACAATTACCTGAAATGTTGTATGCAGAATATCATAAACAGTAAGAGATGCATTTGTTGTGGAGCTGTTTTTTATACATATATTAAGAATTGGAATCTCATTAAAATCATAAGTGAGCCTGTCCATATGCAGAAAAACCCTTAACCCAGTTTTATGATCGTTTTTTGGGGAGGCTAAAAGAGGTTGAAATGAATTAAAAGTTATCAGGAATAGGAGCATTCCCCTTAACAAAGCTATTCTTTTGCATACATTGAAATTAAAGTCTTTCATAATTAGAATTGATTGAATGTGTCCTGCACAATTTTACTGGTTATTAGCAGTAAAATTGTAGAAGCCTCATAGCGATAATTTCTTTAATATCTCAATTTCAGTTTTATTGAATATGAGCATTTGATATTCATTTAGCTGTTTAGCTAATTCCTTGCTAACATAATTTATCTTTCTGCAAAAGGGATTATTCTCATATCTATCTAACCACATAATTATTGCTGTCTTATCGAAGTCCCAAATAATGGCCCCCTGACTATCCTTAACAGTTTCACCTGTTGGCTGCCCATATTTTTCCTCAATTTTTTTTCTTACATCCACCATCGTCAAATAGGGGAACTGTATTGATACATAGAATAGAATTGCCTCAAGTGATGATTCCACTGGTTTAGTCGTCTCCTTTTCACTCTTTTCCTCTTCCGGTGATGATATAGAAGTATCCATAAAAAAGAAGCCATATCGATACTCAATCTCTTCATCTCTTGTAATAATTACTTTTTTATCATCATGATATACTATTTTCCCAATCACCCTTTCTTTTGCATCACTAAACCTTGCCCCCCATTTTACATCGCCATATCCACTCACATCCTTCATATTCATCCTGACATTATCTTTTTTATTACTAACTTGTGAAAAAATTGAAGAATTAATTACTGTTAGTAATATTGTAAGAGTAATAAATGATTTTTTCATATTATACACCTTGGTTTGCAAATGGATTAGGATTATATAGGTTACCTGCAGGTAGCAGGAAATAGTATCTTCATATCCAACAGCACCTCTCTGATGTGAAGCAATGACCTAACAGGGTTGTGGGCTATGACTATTAGTATACTATAGCTATTATCGGTTGAAAATGGATTAACCAAAAACTAAATTATTTGTATCTTACTTCATTTACAGCCAGTAAGAGTTTTGTTACAAATTGCATGATAGAGAAAAAATCATTTTTGTCTCTTTCTTTAGGTGTGATGTTATGCTGAATTATTCATAATATATTCTTCGATAAATTTGCCAATATTTTCAATGTCATTTCTTTGAAAAATAGGTAGTTCTGTTTCAATGGTTTGATCCGTCACTATTGCTGCAATATTTTCTACTCCTGATATATAGAGAGGCTTTTCTTCAGAATTTCCAATTACCTCAATCTTAAATATATTTCCCTCTCTAAATCCCTCAATAATAACAAGATCAGAATCATTTAGATAATTATGAGCAAGGTCCAAGGGCGTACTATTGTCATCAATTTTTGAGACAATTGCGAACATCATATCATTAGTAATGAGACTTGAAAAGGCGCCTGCCTCTTTATATCTAAAGGTATCCTTCCCCTCATAATCAATATCAAATTCATGTTTCATGTGCTTGATGATTGATAGTTTTTTCCCCTTCATGTTAAAATAATGAATAAGCTTTTCTATTAGAGTGGTTTTACCAGAATTTGATCTTCCAACTATTGCTATTATTGAAGGCATGTTCCCATAATCCTAATTGACCTATTTTTTTCTAATGGTTTCACTATTTGATTGCAATAAATTTATGATAAACTGAATTGCTGTCAAGAATTAACGATGTAAAATAGAATGACTCATTGAATTAGAGGGAGTAAATTATATTATATAAATGATAGAAGGGATTATTATATTGAAATTGACAGAATAGATTAAGTATAGTAAATTGAGACATCCTTTCCTTACTTCAATATTGCCTACACTTCATAAACATACAGAAGAGGGTGCGTCATTGTATACTAAACATCTATGAAGGTTAAACTATCTGGATAATCCGATGAAAAAGCAGACCAAAACAGGAACTGATAAGAAATCACCAGCAAAAAAAGTTAGCGGAATACCCAAAAGGGAAAAGGGTACGCATAATAGACAAAAGGACGAATTAATAAAACATCTAAAAATTATGATTAAGGATCTTAACGAGGAGGGATTGAAATTCTTGATTCAACAAGCAGAGATAATTTTGCATAATATGCAGGTTAAAAAGCAGGTTAAGAAGCTTCAAAATAAAGAATATATCAAGGATGAAGCAAAAAAAGGCCCAGTATCAACTAAATTGACCATCGAAGTGAAGGAGGGTGAAGACAATAGCTATTTTGTAATAGTGATTAATAAAGCCAGAAATTTTTTTGCTTTGGATGAGATGAGGAAGTTAGTGAAGATTTGTCATCTCTCTAAAGATAAAAAGGATGCCTCACGAAGATTGCATAATTGGTTATCTAAGAACAGAAAGGATGTTTTAATAGATACGGACATAAGAGGAACTGCTGATCCCGCCCTTGACACCATTTATAATTTTTTAAAGAGTAATTACACGCTCAAGGGAGATGAATAGTATCATAATTCTCCAAGATTTAATTTTTCTTTCATTGAGTATGTTGCATCTAAGGGTTATATAATTCAGAAGCCGCAATCGAGACTATGATATAAAATCTAGGCTCATACCTATACAACTGAGCTGTACAGTCGCTTTCAATAATTATGAAAGAACGGATACAATGTTTACAAAGAGTCAGCAAAGATGTGATTCAGGACTGCTGCCTTGAGAATGGTGCTATAGTAGCTGCAAATTCTACTAAACCCTATTATTCAAAGGATGTTAAGAACTACTTCTATGTCTGGCCCAGGGATGCCCTATTTGCCTGTATCGCTGGTGAGGTGGCAGGTATAGGAGGTATTCAAGAAAAATTTTTCGACTGGTTATTGATGAGAGCTGAGGGTTGGGAAGAGACTGGCCTATTCTATGAAAAGTATTATCCTAATGGCTTACAGGCATTGAAGCGATTCCAACCCGATCAAACAGGATCAATCTTATATGCGCTTTGGCATTATTATAGGGATGATCCAGCCAAAGCGGATAGGCATAAGGACTTAGTCCTTCATTCAGCGGAAGGATTGTGCAGATTTTGGGATCAGGATCATTTTTCGATAATAACCAATGACCTCTGGGAGGAGAGAATGACCTTCCCGGATATGAAAGAGAATTTTTCCTATTCTCTCGGCGCATGTATTCGTGGATTGCTATCAGCTGACCAACTCTATCCTGATCAGCGATATGTGGATGTGGCAAGGGAGATGAGGGGAGTCCTTTTCAGGAATTCAGAGGAAAGGGGGTATTTCTGCAGGTCCTTTGGCGTGCTGAATGATGAAAGAATTGACGCAAGCGCCTTGGGGCTAATCTGGCCCTTTGATATAGTCGATGTTAAAGATCCTCTAGCACAAGAGACTATTAGACTTATTGAGAAGGGATTGGTGAGGGATTTTGGTGTACATAGATATGAACAGGATGAGTATGATGGCTGGATGTATCAAACCTTGCATAGAAATAAGGGGGCAGGATTCTGGCCCATACTCAATTTCTGGATGTGTATTGTGCAGAGTAAGAATGGCAATAGGGACAAGGCTTTACAATACTATAAAAAAGTGGTGAATTCTACATATAATGAATTTATTCCAGAACAGATATTTGACAATGACATTCAACAATCAATATCTCCACTGTGTTGGAGCCATTCAATGTTCATCCTCGCTTCAAGGGAACTTGATTTCATATAGGTCTCAAATAAAAATTATGCTTCAATCATTGTTGTTTCTCTTTACATAATACATCATGGCTGAGATGCCTAACAAATAGGAGTTATATCCAAATCCGGATATTTGTCCTATACATACCGGGGCAATGAGGGACCTTTTTCTGAATTCCTCTCTTGCGTGGATGTTGGACAGATGGACCTCTATTGTTGGAATTTTGACGGCTTTAATAACATCCCTTATCGCAACCGAAGTGTGGGTGTAAGCAGCTGGATTTATGACAATCCCATCTGAATCGATATTCCTTTGAATATAATTTAGGATCTCCCCTTCGCTATTTGACTGGAAGGTCTCAATTCCGATCCTATTATCCCTGCCAAAATCTTCAATCATCTTATTTATTTCATTAAGGGTACAATCGCCATAGATATCTGTCTCTCTACTCCCCAGCATGTTAAGATTAGGACCATGAATTACCAATAATCTCATCTTCATTGTTCACTCCAATATCACAATTATATTTAAAATCCTTCTCATATGAGTAGAGAAATGGGAATTGGAATATAATAGCAGGGATTGTAATATACCTTGAAATCAATTTAATGATGTTAGTTTATTTGGAATAACCGTAATATTCAAAGAGATTTTCCGCTTGTGTCTTCCACATCATATTCTCAGAGCTTCTTAGAATATCCTTGAGTATTTTTTTTGAGTCAGCCATATTACCCCTCTCTTTCAAGATAATAGAGAGATATATCTTTGCCTGTACTAAAAATTTACTGTCTTGATTTGTAGGATTTTTTTCCTTTATTATTCTATTGAAGTAACCAACCGCACGCTCAGTATTCTTTTGCTGAAAAAGGCTGATTATTCCAAGATAAAAGAGTGACTCTTCAGTATATTCATTTTTAACTTGGGCCAATTTATAGAAAAAATAGTATGAACTCTTGTATTTATTCTGATCAAAGTATATCTTCCCGGATAGATAATTGATATATGAATTATTACCCTTATATTTTTTTAAGTACCAGGAGTATTTTTTAAATTCTTTTAAGTTATTCTTATTGAAATAATATAATAGGTTCTCCTTTATTGCCATCTCGCCATATTCTGTTTTAGTCAATTTTTTAAGATGTGTCTTGGTAAGCGAAATAGCCTTCTTGTTATTCCCTGCTCTGAAGTTGGCCACTATTAACATTGCATTTTTTCTATTCACTATCTTTTGGTTTTTTATCTCAGTCAATTGTTGAATGGCATCAGATAGTCTATTTTGAATGATATATATCTCAGCAATCTCCACTTTTGCAAGGTCGGTATATTCAGAGGTGGGACTCTCAATTATAATCCTTGAGAAGTATCCTATTGAGATGTCAATTTCATCTTCCTCAAGATAATATTTTCCAAAAGCGTATAGTGATTCTGCATATGCATCCTTATCCCCTTGGAGTAATTCTGATGCCTCCTTTGCTGATTTTATATCCCCAACCTTAAGAGAGATTTTAGTAATAATAAGAAGATCCCCTATAGAATAATCCCTTATATTCCAATTGTACATTACATTGTATGCCTCCTCAAATTGGCCGATCTGATAATGGCTCCTCCCAACCCAAAGAGAAATTTGTTTTGATGTATAATCATCCATTCTTGGTATATCCTCTTTCTCTAGAACTGAGATAATCTCTTTATATCTTCTCATCTTATAGAGTGAAATTATTCTATAGAGAAATACTGAAGCTGCGTTCTCTCTTCCCTTTACTGATAGATATTTTCTGTAAAACCACTCCGCTTTTTTGAATTCCTTTTTTACAAAGGCTTCATCGCCCCATGTTAGATATACTGTGCCAGCGCTAGCAGATTTTGGATAATTCTTGATTATTAATCTAAAATATTTCCCAGCTTTAAGTCCCCTTTTCTTCAATGCCTTGCCATATTTTAATAGGACTGTATCAACTCCCTCTTGTTTGATATAACGCTTAATTACTATTTTCATTATTTTTTTAGCATTTTTATAATCATCCCCAATCAAGTAGAGTTCGAGGAGTTGAACATTAGCTTCATATTTTTTTTGAGAGTTTTTAAGACTCAAATATTTTTTTAATAGATCGATTGCCCTTCCAGTTTGTTTATTCCTATTATAAGCAAGGGCTAGATAATAGTATGATTCATCTATATACCTTGAAAAGGGATTTATCTCCTTGATCTTTTCGAATCCTCTAATAGCCTTGTCCATATCTCCCTCATCAAGATACACCATGGAGAGAAAGAAATGGGCATGATCAATGTCTCTATCATAAGGATAATCCTTGATTAAAAGTTCCAGTGTCTTTTTTGCATCTTTATACCTCTTAACATCAATGTAACTCTTTCCTAATAGAAATAATACCTCCTTTCTGTTATCAGGGTTGTTTATTGATATAGCCTCCTCTAGATAGGCTATGGTCTTCTTGGGATTTCGTTTTAAATATATTTTACTCAATATTATTAATGCTCTACCCCTTATCTCCTCTTTGTCTGCAAATTGTTTCACCTCCTCTAATTGATCAATCGCCTCACTCTCCTCCCCCTCATTTATATATATATTACCCAACTCATATTTTGCATCATAATACCAAACTGAATCCTTCCCAACTGTGATAAATGAATTGAAATAGAGCTTAGCGTCATTAAGATTGTTCTGAGCGATAGCGGATATTGCTTTGTAATAATTAATATCGTAAAAGGGTTTCTCGCTCAATAATGAATCATTAACGCCATTAAAGATTGTCATTGCCTCAGCATGATTACCCTTTAGCTGATAGGATCTCCCAAGAATCAACCTAGCGCGGGCCGATATCCTTATATCCACTTTGTATAGAATAAACTGCCTTAATAAATTTATGGCGCCATTATAATTTTGATTAAGAAACAGCGCCTCAGCTATATTTAAGGTTCGTATCTCATTTTGATCCTTTTCGCTGCTTCGCTTGAGTGCCCTCTCCCACTCAATAATTGCCTCATCATATCTCTTTTGGATAAAATAGACCTGCCCAATCCTGTCATAGGCAAAGGCTATTAATGATTTATTTTTACTCTGAGAGATAAATCGTTTATATTCCTCAATAGATTTGATATATTCTTGAAGAAAGAAATGAGCTTCAGCAATCCAGTATCTTGCTTCAGGACATAGATTTGATGTTGTACAAATTGATAGAAATCTGTTGAACTCAAAGATTGCGGATTTGTACTTTTTTTGATGAAATATTGAAAGAGACAGATTAAACCAGGCCCTATCTTTATACTCTTCATTGTCTGATTCGATTATCTTCCTGAAAAGAAGCTCTGAAGAGCGGAAATTGCCTGAGTTTAATGCTTCCATCCCCTGCTCATAGAGAGCTTTAGAGTCAAGCGACAATAACAGAGTCTCTTCTGAAATTGCCAGCAGGAATGTAATGATAAGGTATAGTAAAATTCTCATAATCTTTTTTTTAGATAAATTCTTACATGATCAAGGGCGTATTGTGAAGAAAAAAATCTTACTCTATCTCTATCAGATCCTATGTCTAATTTTAAAGATTCTATACCCTCTGGGGTAGCAAAACCAAAACATACTGTGCCCACCTGCTTCCCTTCGCTGCCTCCCCCTGGCCCGGCCACCCCTGTAACGGAGAGGCCAATACTTGAATTGAAGTTATCCCTGATCCCTTTTGCCATTTCCTTTGCCACCTCCTCGCTTACGGCTCCGAACTGATTTATAGACTCTGCTGATACATCGAGTTGCTTAATTTTGGAACTATTGCTATATGTTATCATCCCGCCCATGAAAACATCCGAGGCCCCTGGAATATCCGTTATTCTCTTTGAGATTAGTCCTCCGGTACAGGACTCAGCAGTTGATATTGTCATCCCCCTTTCCCTTAAAAGGTCGATTAATTCCATCTCTAGATTTGTTGATTTCTGAGAAAGCAATCGGTCTCCAAAAACCCTCCTAGACTCCTGCAAAATCTCGTCTTTGGACAGATTATAACCACTCTTCAGGACAAAGGTCACAGTATTCATGCCCCAATCAGTGGTAATACCCCAATCAATTTTATTAAAATCTATATTCAATTCCTTAATCTTCTCATTTACATCCGCTTCTCTCATCAAGACTGTCCTTATCACAATAGACAATTTTTCTCCGATGCTGTATTTCTTTAACAGAAAGGGAAGAACCCTATTCTCAAACATATTCTTCATCTCAGTCGGTACGCCAGGCATGGCTATAATTATCTTTTTATCCACTGAGTAACAAAAACCCGCTGCTAATCCAACATCATTATCAAAGATATGGGCGCCCTCTGGCACTGTAATCTGCTTTAGATCATTCTTCATCACTGTTCTGCCTACTGAATTGAAAAAAAATTCCATTCTCTGCTTCCCAGCCTCATAAATTGTTGTGTTAAAGTTAAATATACTCTTCAGCGCCTCAAGGGTATAATCATCATCCGTAGGACCCAATCCGCCAGTAATGATTGCAATATCAGCCTTCTTCTGAGCCTCTCCCAATGCATATCGCAATTCCTCTATCTCATCCCCAACAGTAATGTGCAAAACCACCTTGAAATCCCTTTGGAATAACATCCCAGATAGATAAAAGCAGTTAGATTCGTGAACACTGCCATAGATTAACTCATTTCCAGTGGAGATAATTGCAACTCTCTTCATTTAGAAATTCCTTAATATTAATCCTAATCAGCACCAGAGTTATGATAAATAATGCCACTATAGTTAGTGAGCGAATTGTATGACTGCGACTCAAAGATCAATATCCATGGAGTCACATCATCTCAGGTGCTGAAATCCCCAGCAGTTTCAGTCCATTATTTAATACAATCCTAACTCCATCGCATAGCGATAGGTAGGCATTTGTCATTTCCCTATTTGTTGAGAGGACTCTATGTTCAGTATAGAATTTATGAAATCCTTGAGCTAATTTTAATAGATAATTTGCCAACCGATGGGGCTCAAAATAAAAGGCAGCGTCAAAAATCTCTTCAGGAAATAGAGCCAACCGCTTAAGCAATGCAATAGCTTCAGGGTTATTCAAGTATTCAGCGGTCGATCCAGATGGGAAATACTCTGTGCCTATTTTTTCTGCTTCACGGAAGATTGAACAAATTCTTGCATGAGCATATTGCAGATAGAAGACAGGGTTTTCTGAACTCTGCTTTTTAGCAAGGGCGAGATCGAAGTCCAGATGACTATCTAAAGATCTCATTATGAAAAAATAACGGGCTACATCAACGCCAATCTCGTCAATCAATTCGCTCATTGTGGAGAACTTGCCCAGTCTCTTCGACATCTTGACCAGCTCGCCATCCATAATCAGGTTAACCTGCTGAGCGATCAATATGCGAAACATGTCCTCATCGAATTCCAACGCCTTCATGGCTCCGACAATTCTGGAGATATAACCATGATGATCAGGGCCCCATATGTCAATTAATAGATCATAACCCCTTTCCATCTTGTCCTTATGATAGGCTATATCAGCAAGAAGATAAGTAGGTCTGTTATCATCTCTTACCACAACCCTATCCTTATCATCACCAAATGCTGTAGCTTCAAATACCCTCTTGCCATTATCATTATAGATTACACCCTTGGTCTCTAGGTTATCAAGGGTCTTTGTTACCTTGCCAGATTCATGAAGGGATCTCTCATTATACCAAGTATCAAATCTCACATTAAACCTTTCAAGATCGCTTTTATGTCCCCTGACATTATAATCAACTGCCTTGCGGGAAATATAATCAATTTGATCATCCTCATTGTCAAATGACAAAGTCTCTTCCTTATGATTTTCACATAAATATCTGGCTATATCCTTAATATATTCTCCATGATAACCATCCTCTGGAAAATCAATGCGCTCACCCATTATCTCTTTACATCGATGGAGCACTGATTTACCTAACAGATACACCTGGTTGCCATAATCATTTATATAATACTCTCTGTCTACAACATCACCCCTTGCCTCAAGGAGATTTGCCAGTGTGTCACCTAATGCCGCTGCACGAGCTGAAACGATGTTGAGAGGGCCTGTGGGATTGGCTGATACAAACTCTATGTTTACCATCTTGGGTGTACCCCTTCCACACTTTCCATAGTTTTCGCCTTCATCTATCGCGGAGATTAGGGTTTTATGCAGAAAATCAAGGGATAAAAAAATATTAATAAATCCCGGTTTCACAACCTCTATTTTTTCAATAATTTCTGAACCTTCGATATATTCCTTAAGAATTGATCCTATTCCCATAGGTGATTCTTTTAGAATTTTTGCTGATTCAAGAGCTAGTGGTGTGGAATAATCTCCATGCTTCTCGTCTTTTGGGTATTCTATTTTGACTGAAGGAAAACTGATAGCGCTAATTCGATTATCACTTACAGCCTTCATGCAAGAATGTTCAATTAAATCCTTTATCCTTTCCTTAATAAGCAACACTCACCTCATAATAAAATAATTTATTGGGAAATCGGTCAGATTACATTAGATCATATAAATTGCAATAATAATTAGGGATAAAATTGGATAATGGCATCCTCCAGGGGATGTGAATTAACTTTAATCCCTGTTAAATAGTTATACAAATAATTATTTTTTATTACAATAAAAAACTTGAAAAGACATAAAGATTCAAGGATAATTCGATTAAATGAATAAAAAAGTATCATCCCTTCAGGTGGGATAAATAGCTTTCATTGATCTCCCTATATATCAGAATTCTGGATGCCCTTTGTGGGCTGATTTCGATTCTATCTAAGCTAACGATTGTAATAACAGGTTAATATAATGAATAATGTATTTAAATTTACAAAAAATCAACTTATAGCCCTTTTAATAACCTTAATCATATTTCTAATGTTTGTCTTCATATATTCCAAAACCAATCTATTTGATGGATTGGAAAAGGGGGCCATTGATTTTAGATACTTTCTCAGAGACCCCTCAGAAAAATCGAAGAAGATTCGTGAGGGTGTAAGGAGATATAAAAAGAATCCCAGGGCAAGGGATGATATAATAATTCTGGGAATAGATTTAAATACCATAAGAAGTTTTGCTGAAGAGGGAAACTACTGGCCCTTTCCATGGAATATTCACGCAAAATTTACTCGGTATGTGGGAAGCGGAAATCCATTAGCAATATTTTTTGATATTATGTTCGTGGATCATAAACCACATAAAGAGGAATTTGCGCGTTCAATAAGATCTGCAAAAAATGTATTCCTGGATTATGCATTTGAATCGGAAGAGGTAGATAAGAAGATCTCTGATATCGAGGAACGTAAGAAATTGCTAGATAGATTAAGATTCCCATTGGATCCAAATGATAACCTCCCGCCATGGGTAGAGGATGTAGAACCGCCAATACCGATATTATCCAGCGCGGCAAGGGGTATTGGCTGTGCGAACATTCGGCCAGATCCAACCGACCCTACCATAAGAAAGCTGCCAATGATTATTAAATTCAATGGTTTTTATTATCCCTCTGTGGATATGGTTATTGTGATGCATTACTATGGGATTGGCAAAAATGATATAGAGATTAAGATAGGCAAGCATATAAAGCTAAAAAATCTACCAATCGAGAAGATGGCCAAACCTAATGAGGCAAGAGAGATATCCATACCCATTGACAGGGAGGGCTTCATGAACATCAATTATATTGGTGGATATGGGAGCTTTCAGCACTATCCTTATTATTATTTCTATCAGGATGGTGAAATGACAAACAAATCTCTGGAGAATAAGATTATCCTTGTAGCCGCTTATGCAGCCACTGGGATTGCTTCAGATATTCATAAATCACCCTATGGTGAAACCTATGGGATAGAACATCATGCTAATATGTTGAATACCATACTCAATCAGGACTTTATTGTTGAACTGAGCGATTTCGAGAATATCCTGATCCTTCTTATAATAGCATTATTATTAGGTATAATATTAGTAAGGATATCGATAGTTAAATCAATCGTACTTACCGTAATCTTTATAATAGGCTATATTATTGGAGTATACATACTCTTTGACACAATTAGCCTCATTTGTATTTTTGCCACACCCCTTATTCAGATAGGGGTAACATTTTCAGTTATTATTGCTTATAGGGTGTTGACTGAACAGAGGGAGAAAAAATATATAAGACAAACATTTTCAAAATTTGTCTCAAAATCTGTTGTAGACGATCTTCTCAAGAATCCGGAGAAATTGAAGCTAGGAGGTGAAAAGAAGATACTAACAGTGCTCTTCTCAGATATTAGAGGGTTTACCTCAATCTCTGAAAAGATGACTCCTGAAGGTCTTGTTGAGCATCTTAATGAATATCTGGAATCAATGACTGATATCACATTTAAATATTATGGCACATTGGATAAATATGTAGGTGATGAGATTATGGCATTCTGGGGTGCCCCAATTTCCCAGGAGGATCATGCCCTATTGGCTTGTAAGGCCGCGCTTGAGATGATGATTAAGCTAGATGATTTGAATAAGAAATGGAGAGGAAAGGGTAAACCTGAATTAGATATAGGAATCGGCATAAACACTGGAGATATGGTTGTTGGAAATATGGGATCCTCATCCAGAATGGATTACACCCTGATGGGTGATAATGTTAATCTCGGAGCTAGACTTGAGGGTACTAATAAGGTATATAAGACTAACATAATTATAAGTGAATTCACCTATGAATATGTAAAGGATAGTGTAATTGTACGCGAGCTGGATGTTATAAGGGTAAAGGGTAAGGAACTGCCTGTTAAGATATACGAGTTGATCGATATTAAAGAGTAACACCCTTTTGTCTCTTGTACAATTATCGCATTAAACCCTTCGCAGATCAGCCCCGCTCAATACGAGGCAAAGAATATTTAACTTCAGCCCTTATTATACAAGGAAACGATGATTAAGCATAAGATAAAAACCATTCACGAGAAGAATAAAATAATCAATAATATAATAAATGCAATGGCTGATAGAAAAAGTTTCTTAATTCTCGGTCACATAAATCCGGATGAAGATTGTGTATCATCTATGATTGCCTTCGCAATTCTACTGACTAAATTTGATAAGATTGCTCAAATATATATCAATAGTCATATCCCTGGTAATATCGTCTATCTGTTAGATATCTGTAAATTTAATTCCATTGATATAATTAATAATACTGATAGGATTAACTCCAAGATCGATACAATTGTAATATGTGATACCCCCAAACGCAAGATGGTGGATATGAATAAGAAAATAGCTAAATTAGTAGATAGAAAGGATATCCTGAAAATAGAAATTGATCACCATATAGCAAGTGATGGGGAATACATCGGCGATGAGGGTTACTCTTTAGTCACTGATGCCTCTTCGACATGTGAATTGATTGGCATTATTGCCCTCAAATTGAGAAATAAGAGGCGTATATTAAGGAGATTTCTGATATCAGATCCATTTTCAAGGAATCTTGTCCTAAGTATTCTCACAGGAATAGTGGGTGATACAAATATGGGCCAGTATCTAAAATCGAGAAGAGAAAAAATATATTATGATATTTTTGCTAACATGTATAACGATATACTCATGAAGGTTACGATAAAGGAAACCAATTTTACTAAAATTGATGAGATATTTCAGGAACTTCAAAAATTGTCTGTGCAGGAAGAGGAATGCTATGATTATATTATTGAGAAACAGAACTATATTGACTCTGTGGGTTATATAATCCTAAATCAGAGAGATATGGATTATCTGTGTAAGGAGTTTGATGAAGATATTATTGTATCCGTTTCAAAACATATCGCCAATGAGTTGGCTGAGAGAAGCGGAAAGGTAAGCCTTCTGGTATATTATGATAATTCAAGAAAATCTGATATGATACAATTTCGAATGAGAAGATGTCATGATTATAAAAAATTTGATTTACGGCGGGTCCTTGATATCTTTACTATTCACGATGGCGGGGGGCATGAAGGGGCAATTGGGTTTAGATTCCCCAGGAAGGATATTAAAAATTTGGAGGAGTATACCAATGAGATAATAGATGGAGTTGTGAATACCATCGCTAAGCTGTAAAGATCATCATGTTTAACTTTATCCCAAGTTATTATTATCCTCATCATCCATAACCTGGGAGGAGACAATATATTATTTTTGATTATATGATGATTAGCTGCCAATATTTTTTAATTCCTTTAATTCAGCCTGCGCTCTCATATTGTCAGTGTCAATCTTTAACACTTTATCAAAATATTGAACAGCCTTATCAGTTATTTCATGCTTTTTATATACCATCCCCAATGCGAACAATGCGTTTATAAATGTTGGATCTATACTAATTGCCTGTTCCAGCAAATCGATCGCATTGGTATAATCATTTAACTGATAGTAAGCAGCCCCGCCAATATATAGGGCATACCTATTCCCCTTATCCCTTTTTATATATTTGCTGATATACTCAACTACTTGTTCAAAATCATTAACCTTAAAATAGGTCTTTGCAAGATTGTATAGGAGTTTCGGATCATCCGGGTAGAGGATGAGTCCCCTCTTTAAGGTATCAATTGATTCATTATATTTCCCATCAGCTATCATCTTTTTCACATTTTTTATTATTTCAATTGTATGATCTCTCGATAGCTCAACGACGAGTAGTGTTATGTCATCCTCTACCTGCGCATTCCCAATAAATCCCTTAACATCCTCTATTATTAAATTTGTAAAATCATCTAATGACACGTGTCTATTCTCCAATATCAATGTTTCCAATCTTTCGGTGGAATATCCCTCCCTTTTCTCATTTGTAGCCTCCGAAATACCATCAGTAAACATTATCATTCTATCGCCATAATTTAGTGTTGTCATCTTTTCCTCATAAGTATCCCTGGCATCCTCTAAGGCTCCAATAAACAATCCCCCAGTATCCAGTAGTTCTATCCTCTCCTCATCTGTTCGAAGAATTATACACCTTTGATGACTGGCATTGGTATAGGTTACATTGTACTCATCATCTATTATGGCCATAAAGCAAGTCATATAATCTTGAGTCTTTACATTATCAAGTATGTCTTGATTTACTTCCTGAAATATTTTTTTTGGAGAACTGTGTTTTCTACAGGCGTTGCTAAAGGAGACCTTGGCCATTGAAGTGACTAAAGCTGCAGGAATTCCGTGACCGGACACATCTGCGACCAATATGCCCAACTTGTTGTTTGAAAGCTTCAGTACATCATAAAAGTCCCCACCGATCTTTTCCATAGCCAGATATTTAACTGAAAATTTTAACTCACTCCAATCTTCTAAATGCCTGGGTAATATGCTTCTTTGAATAGTGCTTGCCATATCCAGTTGTTTTTGGATCAGATTATCCCTATCCTTTAGGTCTGACAGGGCTTCCTGTAATTCCCTGGTTCTCTCCTCAACCTTCAATTCGAGATTTTTCCTATGCTCATCTATCTCCACCTTCATTTCCATCATAGCGTATTCAATCGCTGAGAATTCTCTTTCAAGTGGAAGCACCTTAAAATGCACCTCGCCTCCAGAGGCTATCTCTCTGGCTACTCTGGTAATGTCTGTAAATATTCGAACAATGGAGTTTGTATTAACAAACATCAACAAAAAGCCTGCTGCAACAGATACAAAAAAATAGATCACAATTGCTGTGAGATTGGCTTCACTGTAAAAACGACCCTTCTCAATTAAGGCTCCAAAGGTAAGCAAAGTAATAATCATTAAAACCGCAAAAAGGCTAAACTTAAACCTTACTCCTACAAGAACCCTTGGCCGTATGTTAATAAACCTTCTGCGTAATTCATTATAGCATGTAGCCCTCTCACGACCTGTGAGTATGTCTGTTAATAGATATGTTGACATTGCAAAAATGATTACACTGGTCATTCCTCCGATGGAAACAATTTTAATGATCATATACATATTCTGGATATTGAAATTACCTGATTTCATATTATCAAGGTATATTAATGCGATCAGGGCTATTGCAGAAATAATACCATATAATATACAGCTAAATGTGTTGTATAAAGGGAATAGCACAATATGATTATATAAGTGTTTTAGCTCGTCATCACTAATATCAGGGCTCAACCTATCTCCATGTAGGTTATGATTAATGTCCCTAAATGATCTGAAAAGGGCTGGAATCTTTATTGGTGTAAGTAAACCAAATTGTATACAATAGAGGATAGCAGTGAAGGATAGAGCCCAGGGAAGCCATTTAATGATGTTAGAAGTAATCTGAAAATAAGAGGCAATAATAAATGATGTACCCAAATAATAACCAAAGATAACACAAACGCCTCCAACGAGAGATGTTATGAGAGCAATTGCTGAGGTATAACCTATTTTTCCGCTGATATAATAAAAATATTTCATTATATATCTCCTTTTTATATTACCTTCAATATATTATCCATAGATGTATAATGCCTATGGCGATCATCTTGCCTGCTAATCGTTCTAGGGTATTCTGTCCAAAACTTTGGGTTTTCTAACACATCTGAAACCTGCGATAGGGTCCTCATATAGATTGGGTATTCCTCCTATCTCTCTGCTGGTTACTCTAAGCCTCTTCTTATCGGAATACCAGGCTCCGCCCCTTATCACCTTCACTTGCTCCCCATATCTTTTGTCTGTAAATCTGCTTCCTGAATAGGCCTTGTACCAGCTTGAAGTCCACTCTGCGGCATTGCCGGATAAATTTATTACCCCATAGGGAGAACCTCCGGTATCAGAGAATAGATTGACCGGGAGTAAGCCCTGTTTGAATTTTTTCTTGATGTTCAAACCAACACCCTTATTTCTCCAAAAGTCTAATGAATTTGCCTTTTCTGGATCATATATATTCCCCCATGGATAGATAATAGGTTCTTTAATATATGTGTAATTATCCTCCTTACCCTTTACAACCTTAATACCCTCACCTCTAGCAGACTTTTCCCACTCCTTCTCAGTGGGTAATCTCTTACCCGCCCATTCTGTATAAGCCGTTGCTTCAAAATAGGATACTAATACAGGTAGATCCTCCTCACCCTCTTTATACTTTCCATTATACCAGGATATTGGTGGTTTTGAGCCAGTAGAGGTTATATATTTTAAATAGTCCCTATTTGAGACCTCATATTTATCGATATAGAAGTTGTCCAAATATATTATCTGTTCGGGGTATTCATCATCTTCATCATTGTTGTTGCCAAATACAAATTTCCCTTCAGGTATCAATATCATAATCCTTTGATCCCTGGGCGTGATAATCTGTTTCTTATATACATCTTGAATCCGATTGTTTCTCTCCCTGGCTTGTGCCTTTATTATCTTTTTCCCCTCAACTAAACCTATATCCATTCCGGCTTTTATCGTCCTTTCATAGGTTCTTCTTTCAAGATTATACTCTGCTATGGCCTTATAGGTTATCTTGCTGTTTAAAATGTGCTTTTCTATAGCATGTATTCTGATCTCCCCAATAATATTGTTGCTTTCAATAATATAATATACATCCTTATACGGCTTCTCATAAAATAGAAGGGTTACAATATTGCCTTTTCTAATTGAATCTATTTTTGCATAAATTTTCAATTCTATTGAATGGACCGGCATAAGCAGTATTATCAAAAAAACTAACCAAAAGGTCTTTTTAAAAGTTGTTAATTCGATCATGGCTCAATATTGATACTCATCAAGGGATTAGTAATGAATATTTGTTGCTACTTTTGAGAAACTCAATCAGCTCAGTGTACAGCCTATGAACAATCTTCTTCCCTTCGAATTTTGTATCAGCATTTATTATCCCGAATATCCATTCCTTGTACACTGCAATAAAAATATAGTTATTATTTTCAGATCGGTTAAAAGCAATTTGAAATTCCTCTGCATTGCTGAGGACGAAAGGGGGTTCCATCTCCTGAACTAGACTCGAGATATATTTTAATGATTCATAACAGGAATCCCTTTTGGAATAAATAATATGTTTTATTCTTCCTGATATCCTCTTGCCCCTAACAAAAAGATTATCAATTTCAGGCAATTGAGGGTGACCATCAATATAATATACTACATCCGACACCCTTTTGTTATCCCCAAATAGGGCGACATAGTCCTGCAATGGCTCATTAGGATTTTTTATATTTTCATGTACTACTTGTGCGAAAATAATATTATCCCTTTGAATTGTAAATGAATCTGTAGTTTTACTGGCCTCAATCCTGATATAATATATGCCTTTTCTGAAATAGAATCCAGCACCTTTAGTATAGGAATTCTCAAAGACCGAATCCTCTATATGATTGAATCCTCTCTCAATGCCCATTATACCAAAGGCGTTTAGTGTGGAGTCCATTTTATATATTTCAACTGTCGTTAATCTACTCTGATCATTGATTGAATGATATTTTGCTACGGATACAGATCTAAAGCCGTATTTTTTGAAAATTCTTCCCTTATTGTGTAAATATCTATGGACATTATCAACAGTATACTCTTTAGGCGCAGAATTCAATCTCCAGCCAGGAACATCACTCTCCCTAGGGAGGAGTTGTATGTTATTTACAGAATGGATTATATTTCGACATGAGAGAAATGATATTATTGAGAATAAGATTAAGATTTTGGTTAAATTTCGCTTCACGCACAACCTCTATAAAAGATTTTAGATAAAAAATTGACTAATAAGTATATAGTTATCTCTATGAAGGAATATCACCTTTAGCCAGGAGCTAAAAACTCTAGCAAAGGTAAAACCCTTCTATAATATTTGCAACAAAAAAAGGCAACTTTAGAAATTGTGTTTGTATCTCTTCAGTAAGGGGAATTTCAAGATAGTGATTTCTAATAGCATACCTGCTAATAATAAAGTAGTAGACTAAGGGATTCTCTTAATTATAATGTAATTATTTATCTTGACATATTCTACATCTTTAGTATGGATTATCCGATTAAATTGGAGTCAGAAACATGAAGAACGTTATATCTTTTATATTAACATTATTCATATTCACTTCCTGCGGGAGTGATGAGTCTGAAAGCACTCAGTTGCCTTTATTTAAGATCCAACCTGGCACTCTGACAAAATACACCCTAACTTCAACATCTTATAATATTATTTTTAATGGGGCCCAGAGGACCGGGGACATTGCAATTATTGATAGCATAAGTATTGATGATCAGGAATATGTAGGGATCGCTGTAAGTGATGATCCTTCTAATGAATCATTCAATATGAAGATATACTTTTATCGAAATGAAAACGATGAAAGTGCTGAAATATCAGACAAGGATCTCACTGATAATGATGTAGTTATCAAGATAAATCAAGTAGAGTATTCGCTAACAGGGGGATCAATAATATTAAACTTTGAGTACAATGAATCAGATGGTTCCTATAGAATAACCTCAGATGAAAGCGGATCCCCTGAGTTAATACCTGGAAATATCTCATTCAGTATCACAGAGATCATTGCGATAAATAAAGGCACATAGGCTATTCCTTCGTTATACTACACTGATCTATACCCCTTACACCTGTACTAAAAATGTGTAATAGCCCTTAAATGAAATCAGTTAAATCATTTTGCCATACTTATTGCCTGAACTACATCGTCATCAGAATATATATCCCTGAGACATATGGGTTTAGTAAAGGATTCACCCACTGGGAACACAGCGAGGAAGGGTAGGGAACTGCTGCCCAATCTATATAGAAGATCCTCTGCAATTGGATTCTCGCGAGTCATGTCTGCTACCAATAGATCTACATTATTATTATCCATTGCTTCGAAAACATCTGGTGTGTATAGTGATACCCTTTCTACAAGCTTGCAGTTTGGGCACCAGTCAGCAGTGAATTTTATGATTGATATTCTGCCGTTTTTCCTATTTTCATATAACCTCTCGATACTGAATGCATTTGTATCTGTAATTATAGGCTTTTCTTTCTCATTGCGAAGGAACTGAAATGGAAATAAATATCCTGATATAATAATTATGCACAATGCAATTGTTGAGAATATTCTTTTATTTTTAGTCTGAAATATCGCGCCAAATCTGCCATATTGCCAGAGAGCCACTCCAATGAAGAGTAGCAACCAGAGGGTTGGCATAACGACCTCCTGCTCTAAAATCCCGATCAGGTAGATGACAGTTGCCATAAGTAGAAAGGCCATTATCCGCTCAAAGACGATCATCCAATCCCCAGGTTTTGGAATGATACTCATAAACCTTGGGTTTATAGTGAGTATAATGTAGGGTAAGGCCATCCCCAAACCAATGCTCATAAATATTATGAATACTATAATTGGCTTCTGGGTTAATGCCCATGCCAGGGTGCCGCCAAGGAAGGGGCCGCTGCAAGGGGTTGCCAGTAGGGTTGCGAGAAGACCCTTCATGTATGCGTCAGCATATTGATTGGAAACATCCTTTGAGGCCCTTCCTATAAAAGAGGGCAAGTTTATTGTAAAGACATCGAACATGGAAAGGGTTAAGGCAAATACAACGGCTATCATGGTAATAAGAAATAATCGCTTTTTGAATAGTTCTCCCCAGTTATATCCAAAGAATGATGAGAGGAATGCTAGAATAAAAAAAGTAGTCAAAATTCCAAGGGTAAATAGAATTCCAAGCTTAATTAGCTTGCTCCTGTCCTCGCCTGCATATTTGATAAAGCTCATAACTTTTAAGCTTACAACTGGAAGAACGCAGGGCATAAAATTGAGAAAAAATCCCGCAATTAGACCATATAGTATGGCCTGCAATATGTTTGTAACATTGATATAGGATAGGTATATCGGTTTGAATATCTCCTCTTCGTTAGATGTTGCCCCTTTGTTATCCCCCTGCCTGCTAGACATTTTATTCGTGCTTGAGTACTTTTCAGTTGGAGAAGAGGTCATGAATTCTGATAATAAACCGCTATCAACACTACTCAACTTATCGCCTTGGCCAAGTATTTTGATGCTATATTCTATATTAAAGTCCAATGGAGTGCATGAGTTAGCGCGGCATAGCAGAGACTTAAATGAAACTGTTGTCTTGTACACCCCGGAGGGTGAGTCATCTTTTGCAGACAAGGGAACAAATATCTTTGTGCCATTCTCATATATCCATACAAATTCCTTTTCTCCAGGGGCAATATATTTTTTAGGTGGCAGATATCGCGCAGGCTCAATTATTAACTCATTTGGTCCGAATGCTGTTATTGTCGTGGGCATACCAATACCAGGCCCCTTGGGATTGCCATATATGTAAGAATCCTGAGGAATTTCAATTTTTAAGGTGATAAATCCTGATCCCCCTTTATTCACTTCTACTACATCCTTAAGGGGGTAGGCCCTGAAGTCCTTATGCCTTTCTTTATTGCAGGAGCATGAGGTTAGTATCAATAGTAATGAAATGAATATTGAAAATATCTGCATAGGAATATACACTTTTCCATAATACTGTTGAGGGTTGATAACTATAATTATCACCTTACATAATTATGCTTAGATAATAATTATTCAAGTAGAAAAATCATTAAATGTAAATTGTCCATAAAAACAGTCCAATTTGGTGGTTTTAGGATTATGTAAAGCGATACATCCATTTGGAATGTGTATACTGCATACCTGTATTTATTTTGGATTTGATTTGTTCAATAAATACCTTATTCCCATCATTTATTCAACTCATTATCTAAATCAGAATAAAGAGTTGCATTAATTATAGAATTGGGATATCCTATAAAAGCGTGAAAGAAATCAGGATGAATCACAATATTCATTAAGTTTGATATGCTTGTTGGGAGGGGTGAATACATTTGGTCACCTATCTTATTGAGAAAATGGAGTCATTGAGGAATACCTATGGCGAATAGTATCAATAATATTATTGAAGAGGTATTTGAGGAAATAAGCAAGGCTAATTCAGTGGAGGGGCCAAACTGTATTCCTCATTCTGATGAGTTTATTAATCAAATTACTGCGAATATAGCCATAACAGTTGATCTTGCTAAAATGATTATTGGTATTCTACACAATTCTCATAAGATATTAACATTTGAAATTGTCGCTGAAGATAAACTCCGTGAGTCTCCTCCGGTTCAGGGATACGTTGAGGCCAACCTTGATACAATTAAACGTTTAAAGAGTTATTTCCAGAATGAGCTTATAATTCAGTATGAGACTGAATTTCATAAAAGACTGTCAATTCATCAGGTAATAAAGGCAGTATTCCCCATAATAAAGAGCTTGAATAACACGCCTATTGGGAAGATTGCGAACAAGGCAATAATGTTAGGAGAGTATGAGGGATTGTTGGAGAATCAATATGATGAATTTACTGATGAGTGGAAAGAAGAGCATCTAAAGATTGAATTGAGTAAGGCAAATTTAAGCGATATATTTGAGAAGAATTATAAGAAGACCACAGAAGAGGCAGATGACATAGTAGATGAGGGTGAGAAGAAATCTCAGAGGGCTGTAGATTCAAAACAATATGTTGATTATATCTCAAGGAGTAAAAGCTATCCTCTTGATAGAATTCTAAAGATATACGGTGTTGATTTCTATTTTCGAATAAATATTAGAAAGTACAAATTTTCTTATTTGAAGGGAGTTATTGAGAAAAGTAACGTATTCAAAAGATCTGATTTATTGCTTTTGCGTGATATGCTTCGCAAGGTTAAGATAAACTTGGATAAGGATCCGAATTTGAGTGAATATGAGGATATAATAAACAATCTTGAACGTTCAATATATCATAGACTATATTTTAAAAACTGACTGGAACGCAAGAGACTATCTATATAATGACATTCCTTCCGAACTCAATCCTCTTTTTTATTGAGGGGTGACTATAAAAAAGGAATTCTATTATTTTATTTGGTTCCTTGTCTGTCAGATTTAACTCAGCGAGCCTTTCCATGCTTGAGATAAAGGGCTCATTCTTTCCGATTAATTGAATAGCAAAGAGATCAGCCTCCCTCTCAAACCTCCTTGAAATAATATTCGTTATTGGCATTAGAACCAGGCTGAATAGGGAAAGATAGAAGAATAAGATTGGAATTGCGGCAATATCATAGGAATGATCAAGCCCATAGATAGATATTGTCTTGGAATATAGAATTCCACATATATAGAAAGAGAGAAAGATTATAGTTCCGCTAAAGAATATGCTCTTTACAATATGTCTTTTTATATAATGACCAAGTTCATGGGCAAATATTATTTCAATCTCATCCAGTGTGAAGTTGTCAATTAGGGTGTCACTGATAATTATTCTTTTACTCTTACCAATCCCCGTAAATCCAGCATTGGCCTTTTTGGTATCCTTGCTCATATCGAAGGTGTATATCCCCTTGATCCCGATGTTATATTTCTTTATGATTCCAAATATCCTCTCCTTAAGTGCATCGTTATCTAGTTGTTTATATTTATAGAAAATGGGAAAAATAAGTATTGGAGCGATTCTTGCTAGAAGTATAGCAAAAATGAATACGAATATTCCGAAGAAGAGCCACCAATTATCTCCACTTATCCTTAAGAGATAGTAAAATATAAGCGAAACAGGTATGCCAAGGGAAACGCCTACTATAAGCGACTTCATTCTTTCGATTAACCAATTGAAGATGTTCTGGTTTGATAATCCGTATCGATGCTCAAGGAAATAGCTTGAGTAGAGATCGATGGGGAAGTCTATTAAGGCAGCTATGAGGCCGACAACGAAGAGGAAAAGTAAAAATTGAATGTAGGGGTTTTGCGAGTATACTTCAATATGACCAAGGATGTATTGTGAAATTCCACTAAAGGCTAGGAGGGTAATAAATATAATATTGAATACTAGGTCAAAAATGTTTATTATAATTTTAATTCTGTTATATGTCTTTACATCTTCTTCTTTTTTGATTATATTGCTCACCGGTTCATTCGTTTTCATTAGCGGGTGATGGGAATCGAACCCACGCTACCAGCTTGGAAGGCTGGAATTCTACCACTGAATTACACCCGCATTCGATATTGTCATGATTGTAGTAGATATGCGGAGTGAGTCAAGTAAAAAAATGTAGTATTCCTTTCATAACATTTAGATTAGGGTGAATGAATTAAGGACTTGTTTGTGTGAATTATCTTTACTCTATGCAACTGACCTCAGCTTTTAGACGATTAAAAAAAATAGTCATAAAATTGTGCCTACCCTGGGCCAATCTTCTCCCCTCATCTGTAAGCATATTCTGAATAATATATTGCAGTTTTACAATATACTCCCTATAGGCGGTATCTTCTTCAGTATAGGCGGTTGTGGTGAGTATATCTATGTCTGAATTATGGAGCCTTGCGCCAATTTCACCTGAAAAGAGAAATGCTCGTCCAATGCCTATCGCGCCAATTGAGTCGAGTTTGTCAGCATCATACAGAATTTTCGCTTCAATTGAATTGGGGGTTTCATTGTTCCTAAATCTGTGAGTCTTAATGCAATGAGTAATTTTTTTTGCCCTATCCTCATCAAGACCCTCCTTTAGAAGGAAATCATATGCTATTCTGCTTCCAAGTTCTGCATGACATAGATCGCCACCGGTATTATCTTCAATCTCTCTTGCGATATCATGCAGAATCGTTGAGACTTCAATGATAAAAAAATCCGCTTTTTCAATCAGGGCAATTTTTTTTGAAAGGGAAAGAACCCTTTGAACATGATCCCATCCATGACTGGGACGTAGATTCTTCATCCTCTCTTTCGCAAAGAGAATGCTGCTCTCAATGATTTTTTCCTCAAATTGTGCAGGATAGGTCGCCATGATGGTATAGTAATCTCACTGGATAGCAGAAGTTATGAAAATTCTTTCTTCCTTTAGAAATAATGCCATGTAAATGTATTCCTCATGCTATAAGGGATATATCATGATCTATTTCATTAGCATAGAATTTGATAACCATTCATTTTCCAGGAATGTATATTGTTCAATAAGAATTTATTAAATGGGATGTTTATCCAGAAATTGGTTGAAAAAAAATCTACTGCAATGTTATAAGTTTGTTGAAAACTATAAAAATCCGATGCAATATATAAAAAGGATGTCGATATAATAAAATAGATTCATGTTAGGTATAATTATATGAAGGCAGTTCTATTATTATCATTGCTATCTTCTGTAATTCTCTATACAGAGAGTCCGGTATCTCCCCTTGGCGAAGAGAAGAGAGATAATCCAGTATTTCAAAAAGCTATAAGATATTTTTATCAGAAGAAGTTTGAGATGGCGGAACTCCTTTTTCAGGAAGAATTGAAGAATAATCCTGAAAATGAGTTGGCATATTCTTATCTCGGCGATATTTTCTTTAACAAAAACAGATATGATGGGGCACTAAAGCTATATAGAAAATCATTAGATATCAATCCCAATATTGCTGAAAACTATTATAGGATTGGCCAAGTCTACTATTATAAAAAGATAGGTGATCAGGCGATTGTAAATTTTGAAAAATCCTATAAGTTAAATCCAAACCTTAAATTTGCCTTTTATCATGTTGGATTATCCTACCTGATGCTGATTCGGGATAAGGATAATACAATTAAGAATTGGGAAACCTTTTTGGAGATCGCTCCTGAGGACTCCCAATATGAAAAGATTAGAAGGGCAGTTGAGTTATTAAAAGATCCGAATTTCGTTATACCTCCTATTGGTAGCGAGATATCAATAGAGGAGGCTCTTCATCTTGGCGGCGAGGTGTTGGTGGATGTGGAACGAAGGGCTAAGGAAAAAAAGGCGGATCATGAGTCGAAAAAGACAAAACAGAAGCTTGAGGGCATATACAAGGACGATGATCTGTAATTGTGGAGGGATTCTCTCATGACGTATTATAATAGAGATCGAGTTATTAAATATGGCGGTATTACCGCTTTGATTCTCTTACTATTTTTTGGCTATTATCAATTCTTTTATGAACGCGGTGATCAAATAAGTGAGGGAGTTGATCTTCGCCAAAAGCAGATTAGTATCTATAATAAACTCCTGGATACTGATCCCAATAACACTGAAATACTTATAAAAATTGGGGATCTTTATAAGGAGATCGGCGATATCGATAAGGCAATCGAGTACTATAACCGCGCCCTAGAGATTGACCCCAATAATTACCCGGCATTAAATAAACTCGGACATGCCTATGCCCTAAAGGGCGATTATGAGAAGGCAGCCAAAACATTTACACGCGCCAAGAAGGCCTATCCCAAATATGCAGCGGCATATAACAAGCTTGGCAATATGTATGATGAACAGGAGAAGATTAGTCAGGCATTACGTGAATATATGATGGCTCAGGAGGTCGCCCCTGAGGACCCGGAGAGCTATTGGAACATAGCCAAACAGCGATTAAAGAAGGGAGACATTAAGGGGGCCATCTCGATTATTAAAAAGGGAATAAAGGCAAATCCAAATGATCCTGAAGGATACTATAATCTCGGAAATATCTATCATAGCGCCAGGAAATATAAGAAGGCCAAATCAAACTATGATAAAGCGATCTCATTAAATCCAAATAGATCCAAGTATTACAGAGGCCAGGGAGAGGCGAATATCAGGTTAGACAGAATAGATGATTCAATTGCTTCATTTAAGAAGGCGACTAAAGTCAATCCAAGAGACGCAAAGGCATATGAACGTCTTGGGGATATCTATGCAAAGATAGGGGATTACGATAATGCTGTTAAGTATTACAAAAAAGCGCTTAAATACAATCCCAGAGGTAAGAATTTAAAGAGAAAATACGCAAAAGCTCGTAAAATGTTGAAGAAAGGCAAGATGCTTGCCAAAAGGGCTAGGAAGGTTTCTAAGCCAGTCGTTGAAAAGCCGGCTAAAAAGGAGATAAAGAAGGAGATCCAGATTGATGATTTAAATGAACAGCTTACTAATTTAATGAACAAAAAGAGGGATAGGAAATCAAAGGTCGATAAATGGAGGGAGTTAGGGGATAAATATAGAAAGGAGAGGGATTATGATAATTCCATCAATGCCTACCTGAAGGCGGTTGATATCGACAAAAATGATGAGCATTCTAATTACTGGTTGGGCAGAATATATTATCATAATGGAATGAATGAAGAGGCGAAAAGACACTTTAAGAATACCATTATATCTAATCCCAAGAATGGGGATGCACATTACAGATTAGGCCTCATCTATTATCTGGAAGAAAAATATAAATCAGCAAACAAGTCCTTTCGCAATGCTATTCGTTTTCAGCCACATTTTCCAAAAGCATACTATTCGAGAGGTCTAGTATATAATAAATTAAGAGATAGGAGGCAGGCGATAAGAGATTTTAAGACCTCCATCAAACAGGATCCAAAATTGGACAGGGCATATTTCAATTTAGGAAACATCTATCTGAAGAGCAAAAACTATAAGGTTGCGCTGGATTATTTTACAAAGGATAATGGACTCCGTCCGAATAACGCTGACACGCTCTTTAAAATTGCCGAGACCTATCATGAGATGAAGTCATACAATAATGCGATTCTCTTTTATAACAAGACAATTGAAAAGGATCCGGAATATTTTCAAGCCTTTTATAATCTAGGATTGATCCATTCATTAAAGAAAAAATATGCAGAGGGTATAAGCTTTTATAATAGAGCGCTAGAATTAAAAAATGATGATCATGCGACTCTATATGAGCTTGGAAAGGCTTACGAAGCATACGATAATGACGATAAAGCCATTGAATATTACTCAAGGGCGATAACCGTAAATCCAAATTATACAAAGGCATATATAAATCTTGGGGCTATATATTCGCAAAACAAGCTCTATGATAAGGCGATTGAGCAATACAAGAATGCCACCATAAACAATCCAAAATCCTTTGACGCTCACTTCAACCTTGGCAAGGCCTATCGGGAATCGAAGATGTATGATGAGGCGATTGAGGAGTACAATACCGCAATAAATATTAAACCGGTGAACTCTAAAGCACACTTCTTTCTTGGCATGACCTATAAGGATAAGGGTAGATACAGCGACGCAGCCAAGTCCTTTGAAAGGGCGGTAAAGATTAACAAAAAGCTTCCAGAGGCTCACGAAGAGCTTGGAACAATCTATTATAGAAAGATCAAGAATAAGAAAAAGGCAATATATCATTTCAGAAAGCTATTATCAATGAAGCCTGATCATCCGAAGGCTGATGATATTCATAATATCATCAACATGCTTAAGAAGAATAAATCTGAATAGGGTGATGCCTTTAGATGTATGTGGGATTGAGAAAACAATATTATGCCCTACATATTGCATAGACCTTCGACTAAGCTGCTTCTTTCTTCACTTCCAAAACTATTCGAAAATAGGCGCTTTTATAAACAATATTACAGAGCGGATACCCTTGGCTTATAATTTAAATGAACTTCTATTGATTGATAACACTATTGGCTAGGAAGACAAGGGTGAGGATTGAAGCCTATTTCGAGTTTATTCCTCCTTAATTCATGAATTATAGTATTTAGTAAATTACTGAGTCTTACCGATAAAAGAATAAGGGTGTCAGTATATTTATAACATAATCGTTAAATTATTATCCAAGATTGATTATTATTAGCGGTTGTTAGAAGTTGATTTTAGAAATAATGGAGTAAATGTATGGATATAGGAACCATTGGTGGTCTAATAGGAGGATTTGTCTTTATTGCATTGGGGATTGTATTTGCAAAGGGTAATCCTGCGATGTTTATAGATCCAGCGTCCGTTATGATTACCATTGGAGGTTCGTTTTCGGCTCTCTGTATATCAAATCCCTTGGCAAGGATACTGAGAATCTGGAGTGTTGCACGTTTTACATTCTTCTCACCCGCATCAAATCCCGATGAACTGATAATAACACTTGTATCCTTTTCCGAGAAGGCAAGAAGGGAAGGATTGCTTGCGCTTGAGGATGATCTCGATGAGGTTGATGACCCATTCTTAAGAAAGGGAATACAGCTTGTTGTTGATGGCACTGATCCTGAGTTGGTAAGGAGAATAATGGAGACGGAACTGGAGAATATAATGTCCAGGCACGATGAGATGAGAAAGATTTTTGAGGACTGGGCTTTATTTGCTCCTGCATTTGGTATGATCGGTACCCTGATGGGTTTGATACTCATGCTTGTAAATATTGAGGATAAGTCAGCTATTGGTCCTGGTATGTCGGCTGCTTTAATTACAACACTGTATGGAGCGATTGTAGCTAATCTTATTATGCAGCCTATAGCCAATAAACTTGAGCTTGTGGGAAATGAAGAGGTTTTATTGAAGCTTATTATGGTTGAGGGTACTCTTTCAATTCAGTCCGGTGATAATCCTCGAATTGTAAAGGATAAGCTGATTTCTTTCCTTGAGCCCGCTAAGAGGGAAGCCATATCAACTGAGGTAGGAGAGTGATAAAAAAGAAGGAAAAAAAGGCAAAGGCTGGCTCCCCAGCATGGATGATGACCTATGGGGATATGACCACCCTCCTTTTAACATTTTTTATTCTGATGTTTAATATCGCTGATATTAGCGCAAAGGATTTTTTTCTCGTTCTGTCGTCATTTCGCGGATCTTTGGGGATGTTTACTGGAGGATTTTCATTATCCAAGGGTAAACTTGAGGAATTAGGAATGAATATTCAAAATCTACCATCCAGTGAACAGGGTAGAGCCTTAGCAAGGAGCTTGAAAAGAGCGATTGAGGCCTTTAAACCAGAGATTCAGGCTAAGAAGGTAAGGGTAATGGAGGATGAAAGGGGTTTGGTGATTACTCTTTCAGGCGATGCCTATTTCGCCCCTGGCAGTGCAAGGTTGAGCGAGAACTCAAGGGGTGTGTTAAAAAAGGTCGGAACCATTGTTAATTCAATTCCAAATTTTGTTAGGATCGAAGGGCATACTGATAATAGGCCAATACCGCCACAGGGTGTACGGGAGGGCTATGAGACCAATTGGGAGCTGTCTTCAGCAAGGAGTCTGAGTGTTTTACGTTATCTCGCAGATGAAGAGGGCATAAATCCCAAGCAAATATCATCAGTCGCATATGGTCAATTTCGACCAATTGATGATAATAATATTCCTGAAGGCAGGGCTTATAATAGGCGTGTCGATATAATAATTGTAAGGGATAAGGGATTAGAGGCGAGTAAGAGCGATAGGATAAATAGGCCCCTTCCTGATGAGGAATGGAGATAGCGCTAAATCCCTAAGTCGGAAGTAACGTGGATATTAAATTATATTTGGAGAAATGAAAATAGTCGCATCTATTTTTAGATGCGATACATATCCATATGTTTAGCACACAACATTATTTAAACAAAAAAAAATAATTGACATATAATAATTGCTGTAATAGCGTTGTAGACAAAATATTAATTTTATTTAGAAATTTTTATGGATCCCTTAATCATGAATTAGGGGAGTCCTATTCCTTAAGTAGAGAGGCTAGCCTGGAGGCTAAGCTGGTGTTATATCAATCAATGGTTATATGTGGAATAGATCATGGGAGATGAAGAGAGCGTAGATGTTATTGCGGAAGAGGAGGGTGAATCTGTTGAAGAGGCTGTTGCTAGCGCATCTCCATCGAAGCTAATAAAAATATTACTCTATGGCATAGGGGCAATATTATTATTATTTATTGTGATTGGGGTTTCTTATCTCGTTACCAAATATGTCCAGGAAATGAAATATGAGAGGGAACAGGCCATTGTAGTAGCACCCCCGCCGCCACCACTTGCACATTTCGATATCCCAACCTTTTCGGCTACAACGAGGGATAAGGAGCCACATTTTGTCAAAGCAACTGTATCTTTGGGATATGAGGAGAATATTGAGTTGAATGCAGAGCTTGTGAGAAGGAGCGTGCAGATTCGTCATATAATAAATATTATCTTAAGTGGTAAGGGATACGATGAGTTGGATTCTGTTGAGGATAAAATAAACCTTGCTGAAGAGATTAAGGCTCATGTTAATGTTATACTTATTGCAGGTAAAATTAAGGAAGTTTATTTTCGAGAGATTATTGTCAATTGATTGTCCAGTGATTGGAGGGAATTATGGGCGATGGTTCTTTGTCTCAGGATGAGATTGATGCCCTATTGCAGGGGACCGATGATGTAATTTCCACGCCAGATGCAGCCCCTCCAGTGGATGTTGCACAAAGGGGTGGAGCCCTATCACCGATTGAGAGGGATTCTCTTGCTGATTTGTTGAATGCGAGCATGGAGGTTGTTGTTCCTTCTCTTTCCGGTTATTTGGGGAAGAGCATTAACATCTCCAGCGCACTTATTGAGGTGAAATCTCAGAATGATGTGAGGAGTGATTTCACAAAGCAATACGTCCAGCTTTCTGTTGATTATACAGATGGTTTCAGTGGAAAGAATCTTATCTTATTTAATAATGATGATGCAGGCATAATCTCTTCGCTTATGATGGGAGATGAAACGGGTGCGCCTAGTGAAGAGTTGACAGAAGCGCATCAGAGTACTATTCAAGAATTTGTAAGTCAAATGCTGTCTTCAAATGCCACTGAATTTAGTAATAGATTTGGGAGATCTGTAGGTGTATCCGCTCCGGTTCTTTCTATTGTTAATGATGCTTCCCAATTGCAATTGCCTCCTGGGAATGAGATTGCCAAGATTACCTATAATTTTAGCATAGAGGGGCTTGTAAACTCAAAATTTTATCACTTAATGGAATTGCCTCTTGCGGCTGATTTGGCCAGATCTTCAATGTCAGAAATTCAGACTTCACTTCCCCCCCAACAAACCGATCAGCATGGTATGCAATCCGGTGGACAGGTTGGAGTGAGTCAGGTCAAATTCCCTCCCTTAGGGGATGGGGTTCCTTATGCTTCAGGTGGGAATATATCATTGCTCCTTGATGTCCCAATGAATATGACTGTTGAGTTGGGTAGGACTAGGCAGTTGGTGAAGGATATATTAGGTTTGGGGGAGGGATCAATAATAGAATTGGATAAGCTGGCCGGCGAACCGGTTGATCTTCTTGTTAATGGGAAGTTGATTGCGAAGGGTGAAGTTGTAGTAATAGATGAAAATTTTGGCGTTCGAGTGACAGATATCGTTAGTCCTGCTGAAAGACTTAGCAAGATTCAATAGATATAAGTATCCTTTAGTTGCAGAATATACTAAATGCAACACATTATTATTTTGGATAAAATATTATGATATTCCTCACTCGCTTCTCGCGTGATAATAGCATTTTTCAAGATAGATGCTATCTGTCTCTCAATATTTTTTTAACCCATGAAAATGTGTAGAATGTGTTTGGTAAAGATTATGAAAGGAATAACTACAAAAACTAAAGGGACATAACACTATTATTAATTTGCATCATATTTATATTAATGAAATGGATTCCTAAAGGCAATAGGTGGAGGATTTTTTTGGATGAATTGAATACATCTATGTATAATTATTTATTAAATAGGTTCACATGTATGAAGATAATATACAAAGATAAAGATCAATGGCCTTTGTCGCCCCATTGTTTCTTTAACTTCATGTCCAGTTTTCGTAATCATAAACACCTAAATCCATTTAAGATTACGAATTGTACCCTAGTTATTATTTTTTTCATTTTTATAATATTATGTCCCATTTTATCCCCCTCATGGGGGGGGGATGACAAGGGAATTCATAAGGAGGGGTTGGTTAATTCAAGGATAGAAAAGCAGGGCGAGAAAGGGGAGGGATTCATTAAAGGTAAGGGATCAGAGGGGGAGGATAAGAGTGATGAGTCTAATCGAGGGGAGAGGGATGATGCCTCCCTCTATGAATACCAAAGCCCTTCAGCACCTGAAGAGTCATATGTATGGTTGATCTTTAAGACAATTTTTGTTCTTGGCGCACTAATAGGAGTGTTTTACTATTTTTTTAGGTTTGTTACGAAAAAGGCTGGAATACAGACGATTGGCAGGGACGTTGTTCAGGTCCTGTCGATTGTGCCAATAGGTCAGAACAAATTTATACAGGTAATTGATCTTGCCGGTAAAATTCTGGTTATTGGTGTCTCGGATGCTAGTATTAGTCTTATTACCGAGATAAGGGATAGGGATGAGATTGATAGGATAAGGTTGCTTTGCTCATCTTCATCCCCAGCAAGGGTAGGGGGATTTCAGGAATACATATCAAAGCATATTGTGAGAATCTTTGGTGGAAGTGGGAGCCCAACCTTGGGGAATGATGATTATAGGGTTAGCGCACATGATAGAGAGAATAGTAGATCAGGTTATCTTAAAAGACAAAGGGACAGATTGAAGAATTTAGGTTCTATTGAACATGAAAAGTAGATATTCGATTATTGCGATTTGTACTTTATTATTGATTATCTCCTGTTCATCCCTCTTTGCGCAGGATGTTGGTGGGGTAAGAATGCCCATTCCAAGGATTACCTTTGATGTTAAGGAGGCGGAGACTCCAAAGGATATTGCACTTAGTCTTCAGTTGCTATTTTTGTTAACTATCCTCACACTTGCGCCATCAATAATAATAATGATGACATCTTTTACAAGAGTGGTAATAGTCTTGGATTTTGTTAAGAGGGCTCTAACTTTGCAGCAGATGCCGCCAAATCAGGTTATTGTGGGATTGGCAATATTCATCACAATATTTATAATGGCGCCTACCCTTAGCGAGATAAATGAGCAAGCCCTTCAACCATACCTTAGCAAGAAGATCAATAATGAAGAGTTTTTTAATAAGGCTATTCAACCCTTAAGAACATTTATGTTTAGGCAGACAAGAAAGAAGGATATTGCCCTTTTTATTGATCTTGCGAAGTTGGATAAACCAAAGAGTGAGGAAGATATCCCAACATATTGCCTTATTCCATCCTTTATGATTAGCGAATTGAAACGGGCCTTTGAGATGGGTATATATCTCTTTATTCCGTTTATGGTAATAGATATGATTGTGGCTAGCGCACTTATGGCCATGGGGATGATCATGCTTCCACCAGTTATGATATCCCTTCCCTTCAAGATTGTGCTATTCGTCCTTGTAGATGGCTGGAATCTTCTTGTTTATGAACTTGTGAGGTCCTTCAGATAGAGATATGGTAATAATTGTAATACAACTATGAAAGCAGTGGCATATAATTCAGGAGGAGAGTGATGACTGACGTAGAGGTTATCCGAATATTGAGGGAGGCGCTTATGACTATCATGGTTGTCTCAGCTCCGATACTCGGGGCCGGTATGATAGTAGGACTGATCATCTCTATATTTCAGACTACCACCTCTATCCAGGAACAGACATTAACCTTTGTGCCAAAGGTTGTAGCAATTTTTATGATGGTACTGTTGTTTGCTGCATGGATAATTCATACATTGGTAAACTATACAAAGAATATATTTTTAATAATAGGAAATATTGGTCCAGGATGATCTAGTGGAATATTTTGTATATCAATTTCATATTTTTTTGCTCATAATGTTAAGGATGAACTCAATGATTGTGGTTGCTCCCTTCTTTTCCAGTGGTGTAATACCATTCAGGATAAAGGCAATTCTATCTTTTTTTATTACACTTGTTATCTTTCCAGTAGTAGCAACCAAGGGTTACGCCCTACCAGGTAATATGGGTGAATTTGCATTGCTTATCTTGAGAGAGATTACAATTGGGCTCTTCTTAGGCTTTTTGATTGGGGTAATATTTTCGGCCTTTCAGTTGGCGGGGCAGTACTTTTCTGTTCAGATCGGGTTTGGCATTAATGAGGTGTTGGACCCACTCGGACAGGTGTCTATTCCAATTGTTGGGCAGTTGAAGAATTTGATGGGATTGCTTGTTTTTATGTTTATTTATGGCCATCACTTCTTGATAAAGGCGATTTTTAGATCCTACGAGTTAGTGCCGATCATCAGTCTTGAAAGAGAATCATCGATGACGCTTTTGAAGTTTCTTGTGCATTCCTTGAGTGGAATGTTTGTCATTGCATTAAAGATTGCCCTGCCGGTTGTCGCAACAATCTTTCTGGTTTCTGTCAGCATGGGTATATTGGCTAAAGCTGCTCCACAGATGAATATAATGATGCTTGGTTTTCCATTGAAGATTGCTACGGCCTTTGGAATTTTACTGCTTATATCGCCATTGATAATACGGATAATGCAGGTATCTTTAGAGAGGACCTTTAAATTTATTACAAAGGTTTTATTATATTGGCCTGCCTAAAAACAATATTAGGACGTCTGTTATCTGGGAAAAAAATGATGAAGTATGAGGAATTACATCCTCTTGATGGGGTAATCAAGACAGAACAATATCTGTGTGGCTTTAGGTTTAATCTGCAGCTATTTGCTGCTGAGGATGAAGGCAGAACTGAAGAGCCAACTGAGAAAAAACTTAGGGATGCAAGGGAAAAGGGTCAGGTTGCCCGGACACCGGAACTTCCTCAATCTATAGTTGTCATATTCGGATTTCTGGTTATATTCTTTTTGGGTTCGTGGATTTATCATATTATTGTGAGAATGATGAGCTTCTATATGGATTCCTTTTCAGGATTTGTATTAACAGAGAGGAGTATCCTGAATGAATTATATCGTTTATCCTGGGAGTGCAGTAAAATCCTATTACCAATTTTTACTGTTTCTTTCATCGCAGCCTTATTGGGCAATATTGCACAGGTTGGATTTATGTTCTCAACTCATCCACTGAAGCTGGACTGGAAGAGGATCAAATTTGATCCGGCAACAATCTTTAAAAAGGTGATTTTCTCAAAGCAGATCGGTATGAATCTGTTTAAGTCGTTATTTAAGGTAATATCGATCGGTATTGTAGCTATAATAATTATAAAGAGTGATTATGATGTGATAATGAAGACTCCCGATATATCTATTGGGCTTGCATTTAAATCTGTGGCAATGATCGCATTAAAGGTGATTTTGTATACATCTATTCTTTTATTGATACTCTCGATCCCTGACTACATATTCCAAAAGAGTGAATTTATCGAGTCCCTAAAGATGACAAAACAGGAATTGAAAGAGGAGTTGAAGGAGACAGTAGGTGATCCCTATATTAGATCAAGATTGAGGGAGATGCAAAGGCAGATAACGATGAGGAATATGATCAGGGATGTTCCACAAGCGGATGTTGTTGTCACAAATCCGACTCATTTTGCAGTGGCCCTTCAGTATGACAATGTCACCATGGAGGCGCCAAAGGTGATAGCAAAGGGCATTGATAGCATGGCATTAAGGATTAGGCAAATAGCCCGGGAGAATGATATTTTAATTGTCGAGAACAGACCTCTAGCTCAAGAACTCTATACTCGTTTGGATATTGGATCAATTATCCCTGAGGAACTTTTTTATACAGTATCCTTGGTATATGCTGAACTCTATAAAAAGAAGAGATTTCAAGAAGCGGTCTGAGCGTTATAGCTGGAATAGGGAAAGGTTAAATTTTAATAGCCTAGATTGAATTGAGATTATAGGTTTAAGGATATGTTCGCAAATTCGCATTGAGCTATTTGCTTTAGATTATTTCCAATGATTGTGAGGAATATATTATATGGATTCTAAGGGGGGGCTCTCCTTTTTAACTAATGATATTGCTTGGATGCAGAAGAATGACATCCTTGTGGGTCTTGGAATAATTACAGTTGTAGTGATGCTTGTAATCCCCTTGCCTACCTTTTTTCTCGATTTTCTGATGGCTATAAGCATTATGGTGGGAATGTTGACCCTGATGGTGGTGATGTTCATTCAGAGGTCCTTTGACTTTTCAATATTCCCATCGCTACTCTTAGTTTCCACTGTCTTTAGATTGGCGCTGAATGTTTCTTCCACAAGATTGATTTTGCTTATGGGATCTTCCTTTGATGGCAAAATAATAAGAACCTTTGGGGACTTCGTTGTTGGTGGCAATTATGTTGTAGGTTTTATCATATTCATTATCCTTGTTGCTGTTCAGTTTATAGTAATAACTAAGGGGGCTACACGAACAGCAGAGGTCGCTGCGCGGTTTACATTGGATGCTATGCCAGGGAAGCAGATGAGTATAGATTCTGATTTTTCTAATGGCATAATTACAGAGGAGGAGGCAATTATAAGGAGAAATGAGATACGTAAGGAGGCTGATTTTTATGGGGCCATGGATGGAGCATCAAAGTTCGTGCAGGGTGACGTAAAGGTTGGGATTGTAATAACCCTGATAAATATAATTGGGGGATTTATAATCGGCATGGCTATGAGGGGGGAGACCTTTGATGTTGCTCTGAAAACCTATACAATCCTTACAATAGGGGATGGATTGGTTAGTCAGATTCCTTCACTCCTCATAACAACAGCAACAGGTATCATAGTCACAAGGGCTATTTCAGAAGAGAATCTTGGACAGGATCTTGCCACTCAACTTGGATCACAACCAAGAGCGCTCTTCATTACAGCAGTGGCGATTGGGGGGTCGATTTTTATCCCTGGATTTCCTAAGGTATCAATGATATTGATTGCAGCGGGTCTTGCTACACTTGCCTATTTCCTGCAGCAGACCCAGAGGGAAGGGGAGGAGAGGGAGGCGATGAAGGAGAAGGAATCTTCAAAAGAGCGGAAGCCGGAGTCCGTTATACCACTTATTCAGGTTGATCCCCTAGAGGTGGAGATAGGATATAGTCTTATTCCCCTTGTAGATCCTGAACAGGGAGGGACCCTTCTTGATAGAATAACAAATATTAGGCGAAGAAGCGCTTTGGATATGGGTCTCATTGTGCCACCAGTACGTATACGGGATAATATGGAACTGGAACCAAAGTCATACTCCATATTGATTAAGGGAGTTGAGGTTGGAAGCGGTCTGCTGCAAGTAGGGAAGCTGATGGCAATGGATCCCGGGGATGTGGAAGATAAAATTGATGGGGTAGAGTTTGTTGAGCCTGTATTTGGATTAAAGGCAATTTGGATTGATCCTGTGGGACGTGATATTGCTGATAGAAACGGTTATACTGTAGTTGATTGTCCTACAGTGATAGCCACTCACCTTACCGAGATTATAAAGAGACATGCAGATGAGATATTGGGACGACAGGAGGTGCAACAGCTGATCGACAACATCAAGAAGGATTATCCTGCTGTTATTGATGAACTTATTACAGACAAGAAGATGAGCCTGGGCGAAATACAGAAAGTTTTACAGAACCTTCTGAGAGAAAGGGTTTCCATAAGAAATATGGTAACCATCCTTGAGACTTTAGCCAGCTATTCAGATTACACTAAGGATATTGGAGTATTGACAGAGTATGTAAGGGCCGCACTATCTCGACAGATATGCAAAGAGTATCTTGATAAAGATAATGTTTTATCCGTTATCACCGTTGATCCTGAGATTGAAAATATGATCCTCTCTTCATTATATGAAGATCCGATTGAGGGGCAAATATCCAGTATGGATCCGGAAACATACCGAAGGGTAATCGATTCCTTGGTTGATGCCTATAGAAGATCAAGAAATATGGGATATCTCCCTATCTTTTTAGTCTCTCCAAGAGAGAGGAGCGTTTTATTTTCATTATTGGAAAGAGAGATCCCTGATCCGGTTGTCCTATCATATAGTGAGATATCGCCTGAGGTGGAAGTAAATATCGTTGTGTCAGCAATACTTAAGACAGTAGCTTGATGAATGAAAGACATTAGATTTTGAGGAGTAGAGAAGTGAAGTATGTAAAAATAAAGGCCAAGACTTATAATGAAACAATGATGAAGTTAAAGATGGAGTATGGCGATGATGCAATCCCAGTCAGTCATAAGTATATAAAGGAGGGTGGATTATTCAATACATCTCTTTTTGCAAAGGATATGGTTGAACTGACAGCGGCTATTCCAGAAAAAAAGAATTTAATGAAGGATAAGCAGATGAAAAATAATAAAGTAGATTTTACTGTGGGTGATACTGAGATGAAGAAGAGTAACGCAAGCGCTAACATTAGTTCCCTGGTTACCAATGTAAATAAACTTGATGAATTGAAAAAAACTCTTGAGATCAAAAACAAACCCCCTGATTATATGAATACTGGAAAGGGTAGTGTAATAAATAATGATTCATTATCAGCTGCTTTAACTCCTAAAAAGGAAACCGAAGGTACGATACAGGTTAACATGGATGAATTTAGGGTTTTGAAGAGATTTGAGAAGGAGTTTCAGGGGATTAATGATTCATTAACCACTTTATTAAAGGCGAATCAGACAGGGGAGAGATTACATCAGTCTGTTTCTGAAGAGGATAGAACCCTAGACCCCTATCTTTATATGCTGAGAGAAAATGAATTTACCAATGAGGATTGCAACTTGCTGATTAATGAGGTTAAAAATTCAGTTAGTAAGGATGACCTGCGAGATAGGTATAAGATTGAAAAGACACTAAAAGAGCTTCTGAAAAACAAGATTGTAACTTCAGGACCCTTTAAAAAGAGTTTAAAAAAGAAGATAATCATGTTTATTGGACCCACTGGGGTCGGAAAAACCACTACAATGGCCAAATTGGGTGCAATTTATGCTTTACGTGAATGTTATAATGTAGCCTTTATTACTATAGATACCTATAGAATTGCGGCAACGGAACAACTGAAGAAGTATGCAGGAATTATGAAGATACCAATTCATGTGATCAATGACCATCATGCTTTTAAGGATGTAATAGAGAAAGAGCCTGCTGAGGTGATAATGGTGGATACCTCAGGGAGAAGTCATAAAAATGAACTAAAGATATCAGAGATAAAAAGCTATGCGGATGTTATTGAGTGTGACTTTGAAAAGATATTATGCGTAAGCGCTAATACTAAGAAGAATGATCTTGACAATGTTTTCAGAGCATTTGATAAGATTAATTTTAATAGTATAATCATAACAAAAGTTGATGAGACTTCATATATCGGTAGTGTAATAGATATTGCGAATAAGTATAAAAAACCTATATCCTATTTTACTAATGGGCAGGAGGTGCCTAATGATATTGAAGTTGCAGAATCTGATAGAATAGTTGATATGATTGTTAAAGGCATAGGCTGACACTTAATAGGAGGATGATATTGGATCAGGCATCCAACTTAAGAAAATTAGTAATAAAGAACGATCTTGAAAGAAAAACGAAGACAATAGCGATTACCAGTGGAAAGGGGGGGGTCGGTAAAACAAGCTTGGCAGTAAGTCTTGCGATTTCTCTTGCCAAAGATGGTTCCTCAGTGACACTGCTTGATGCAGATCTGGGTTTGGCCAACATCAATGTTATACTGGGGATAATTCCAAAATATAATCTCTATCATGTTATCAAGGGGAAGAAGAGATTAAAGGATATTGTGATAGAGGTTCCAGAGGGCATTAAGATTATTGCTGGCGCTTCAGGATTTCATCAGTTGGCTAATCTTGATGCAAAGCAGAGAAGCGACTTCATTGCAGCGGTGTCAGATCTTGGTTCTGATGATTATATGATTATTGATACCGGTGCAGGTATATCCCAAAATGTCCTGAGTTTTGTAATCGCTTCTGATGAGGTGATTGTGATTACTACTCCAGAGCCAACAGCAATTACAGATGCTTATGGGATTATCAAATCCATTGCCTCTCAATCGCCGGATAAATCAGTAAAACTAGTTGTTAATCGAGTTCAGTCTGTATCAGAGGGTAAGAGGGTTGCCCAGAGGGTGATAAATATAGCTGGACAATTCCTAAACATTAAAGTTGAGAATTTAGGATTCGTGTTTGATGATATATATGTCGGCAGATCAGTCAGAAACCAGAAACCATTCATTGTCAGTTATCCAAAGACCAAGGCTTCAATTTGTATATCAATGATTGCAGACCGGATATCGAACAAGGATGTGGATAATCGAAAGGGATCAGGAATGGTATCTTTTTTTAGAAGAATGTTGATTTTAGGAAATGAAGATATTCCCTAAGTGAAATTATCTTGATTTGTTGTCTATTTCTGATAAATTATGTTTATGGAGAGAATTAATAAGAAAACCTTTCAATCCTGCATCCTTATTTAAGAAGATTGTGAAATGATAAGCTTAAAGGAATTGAACATTGAGTATATATTTGGAGTGTTATTTGGAGTTATTGGCTTAGTCTTATCATTCCTTATTGGGTTATTTGCTGGGAATGCAATAGGAACGGTATTCTTTAGATCTATAATATTTACAATTACCTTTTGCATTATTGGGTATGTTAACCTAATAATAGTGAAGAAATATGTTCCCGAGATTTATGAAGCCCTAAACATAATGAAGTCCTCTAAAGAGAACGAAAATATTGATTTCCCAAGTGGTAGTGAGGATAAAGGGATGACAGATGAGTTTCTTCAAGAGGTTGACGCAAGTTCTCAGGACGCGGAGACACTCATTGCTGATGATGAAGCCCTTTCATTAAAGGAGCCTACTGTAACCCCTACTGAAACCTTTTTGGATTTAGGAGGGAAGGGGGAGAGTGCTCAAGCAGATATGAATGATAAGAATATAAGATATGAACCTAAAATTATGGCCCAAGCCATAAGGACTATGATGAAAAGGGATGATGAATAAAAGGGATTAGGGGTATGGTATTTTATGAATAATAATAATTATAAATTTGAGAATTCAGAAGAGGATGATCTATGGGAGAAGTATGCTAAGGAAAGGGATCAGGGCATACGTGATTACTTTGTAATCAAGTATGCCCCACTTGTTAAGTATGTAGCTGGAAAGGTATCCATGGGCATGCCTCAGAATATTGAATTCGATGATCTAGTTTCATATGGAATTTTTGGGCTTATAGATGCAATCAATAAGTATGATCCCAATAGAGGGATAAAGTTTAAGACATATGCAATGACTAGAATTCGAGGAGCCATATTTGATGAGCTCAGGTCAATTGACTGGGTACCTCGATCTATTAGGCAGAAGGCTAAACAGATTGAGCAGGTAATATCTGATTTGGAGAACAAGCTTGGCAGGACCGTGGAGGATGAAGAGATTGCACAGGAGTTAGGTGTAACAAATGAAGAATTTCAAGCTCTCTTAAATAAGTTGAGTGGGACCTCAGTGTTGTCGTTGAATGATATATGTTATATGGGAGATGAGAGTGATGAGTTATCACTCCTGGAAACATTGGAAGCGCCTGAGGATATGAAGCCGGATATTTTAATTGAGAAAGAGGAGATTTGTGATTATATAGTAGATGCAATAAAAAAACTGCCAGATAAGGAGAAAAAGGTAATTGTCTTATATTATTATGAAGATCTTACACTTAAGGAGATTGGGGAGGTATTAGAGGTAACAGAAAGTAGGGTTTCACAATTACACACAAAGGCAATTATGCGGCTTAGGGGTAGGTTAGGCCGAATTAAATCCAATATTGTTGGTTGAGTCGGGTGAGTGATCTTAAGAATATATTAAGAAGTATCGAGGATGAGGAGATACTTGATGAGGATGGGGTAGAGGTGTATGCTGATTCAGTAAAACAGGCGCTTGAGCTAACGTCAAAGGAATTGCAAGTGGATATTTCAATGTTGGATTATGAGATAATTGAAAAGGGAGTGAAGGGTTTTTGGGGTTTTGGTCGGAAACCCTATCGAGTATTGGTGAAACCGATTAAGCTAGATGATAGTCATGATGATATATTGGAGATAGAGAAGAGGCTTGGGCATGGATCCGCAGCGGATGAAATAGAACTAAAGAGGATTGATGGAAATGTAGATGGGGAATGCAGGGTGAGAGTAACGAAATCAGGGGTATGGTTGACGGTCACTCCTCCGCGGGGAAGGGGAAAGAAAATAGAGATTTCTGATGCGATGCATGAAATATCATCACTCAGGATTGCAAACTATGATGTGAAGAAACTTGAGAAGTTAGTAAAGAGTCCCTCCTTGAAGTCAATTCGTATTGGAGACTGGATACCAAATCCTGAATATGATGGATCAGTGTCGATAGAGGTTGCGGAAGACGAAATGAAGGCCTATGCAATATTTTCTCCCCCACATTTTTCTGGAAAGCATTTAGAATTGGATGAGGTACTTGATGCATTAGATGCTGTTGGTGTTGTGTCAGGGATAGAAGAGGATAGAATAAAGACATATTTAGATGCGATGAATTATAGGGAGTCACTATGCGCTGCTGAAGGAAGGAACCCAACGCATGGGAGGGATGCAAGAATAGATTATAAGGTTAGAATAGATAAATCTGATTCATTATTTGAGGAGGATGAGAAGGGTCAGGTCGACTTCAGAAATCTTGATCTCTTAGAAAATGTTGTTGTTGGTCAGTTGCTTGCGGTTAAGGTGTCGGCTGATGAGGGTACTCCTGGAAGAACCGTAAAAAATAGGATTCTTCCTGCTAAATCAGGAAAGGACATAGTAATGAAGTATGGAAAGGGCACAATCCTTTCTGAAGATGGTTTGGAGTTGACTGCTGAAATTAACGGACAGGTTGTTTTTCAAAATAATAAGATTAGTATTGAGCCTGTTTATATAGTTAAGGGGGATGTGTCTTTAGAAACTGGAAATATCATATTTCTAGGTTCAATTGTTATTTCCGGTAACGTTCAGGATAATTTTATTGTAAGGGCTGCTGGAAATATCGAGGTGAAGGGATCGGTTCAGAAGGCCTTTCTTGAATCTGAAGGGGATATAATCGTTAGACAGGGAATTGTTGGACGTGATGAGTCTAAGATTGAGTCTACGGGCGGTTCTGTGTATGCCAAGTTTATACAGACATCCAATGTAATAGCAGAAAAGGATGTGATTGTGTCTGAAGGGATACTTCATTCTCATGTTGATGCTGGAGACAGGATACTCTGTAATGGTAGAAGGGCTAGAATCGTGGGTGGTGTTATTAGGGCCGGAGGGGAGGTTAATGCTAGATATTTAGGATCTGATTCTTTTACTAAAACTGAGATTAGGGTTGGGACAAATCCCAAGGTGTTACAGCAAATATCTGAACTTAAAAGTATGAATAGGAATATCAATGAGGAATTAAATAAAGTGAAGTTGGATATTAATACTATTGATACTCAGAAAAAAAATTCAGGCGGTTATTTGCCGCCGGATAAAGAAGAGTTACATAATAAATTGATAGAACAGAAACAGAAATTGACTGGAAAACTGAATGAGATAGTACTTGAATTGGATGAGTTGAAGGCTTATATACAGATGCTCGGACAAAAGGGGAAGGTATGCGTTGAAAGAAACATGTTTCCCGGTGTTGATATTCATATTAAGGATGAGAGATTTTCTGTTAAAGATCCCTATACCTTTATTAAGGTTACACTGGAGAATGATGATATCAGACTTTCCGAGTATGAGGTGCCTGAGTTAGGGAATGAGGAAAGAAAGATAATGACGATTTCAAGAACAAGACGTTAAGGGCGAGGTTTTTGAGATGTCTGTTAAACCAATAGATCTTCAAACAAACATATCCCAGATGCATGAAGTTGCCAAGAATGAGGGGGGTCGGTCTGCTGCGCTTGTACAGGGGCAGAATGTGATGGAGAAGGAATCGGGTGAAAAATCGAGGTTAGTGAATAGCAGGCTTGAGGAAAACAAGAAACTTGAAAAAACAGAGATTAAAAGGGAGGAGAAGAATAAAAAAAGGGGCAAGGGCTGGAGTAGAAGCAATAAAGAAGATGAAGAGATTGAAGGGAAGGGAGAAACCTATAAGGATGAGAGATTGGGAACAGTTATTGATGTTAGGAAGTAGGAGAGATTATGAATATATTTTTTTTAGTTATTATCAACTTTACAATAGGTTTTTTTTTCTACTTAATTATTCGACTAAAATTAGAGAAGTCGACTACAACTTATAAAGAGATAAAGCTTAGAAGGGAGATGGATGAGATTATCAGGGAATTCGATGCAACGGCTGAGAGGAATATCTCGATACTTGAGAACCGTATAGCGGTTATGAAAAGGATTTTATTTGAAGCAGAAAAGTTGACTGCTATTGATTTTAGTATTAAGGATTATAGTATTAGTAATAATGTTGATAAAGAGAGCTTGTCAAAGGCAACAATGAGATTAGATAAGGCTGAAAATATAGATAAAAATAATGACGATGCCCTTTCAGTTATTTCTAATTATGAGGCGGGAAGAAGTCATGGTATGGTGCAGTTTAGAAGGATTTGTTTAAATAGATTCAATCAATTCTTGTCTTTGGTTCCTGATTCCCTGAGTAATATATCAAAGCAATTGAAGGATTTGTTTAAAGGATTTAAGGTAAATAGGGGGAAGGGAGGTAACGGGTATGAAGAATTGGATAAGGGAGGGATAACAGGGAATGGAAGGGGAGCTGATATAATCGATAGCAGATGTGATGATAATCCTGATTTAAATCTTAAGGATGATGATTACATTGACTCAGCGAGGATTATAGCGTTGGATTCTGATGGGTTGGATAATCTGGATTTGAGTGAGGATTATATATCTGGTCTTTTTATGATTTCAAGGGATAAGTATTCTCTTATACCTGAACTGCATAATAAGGGATGTCCCATCGACACCCTATCAAAATGTTCAGGAATTCCCATAGGAGAGGTTAAACTTATTCTTGACCTTAATAATTCGATATAATATAATAATATTATCAAAAATGAATTATCACCTGAAAAGTAGTAGTGATATTTCGTGTCATCCCTGCAAAATAATTATTTTATTTAGAATGTAATTTTAAAGGATGGATATTAAGTATCACAATAGAGTTGTATTGATCTATAGAAAATATCATTCCAAGGGATAATAAATAATGGTAGATTTTAGTCAAATAGTTAAACTAAGTGATAAAGAATTTCAAATGTTTGCAAAACTTATTTATGAGGAGAGCGGAATATTCCTGAAGGATATCAAGATTACCCTTTTATCTAATAGATTAAGAAAGAGATTAAAGGTATTAAAATTAAATACCTATTCTGACTATTATGATTATATAAACAGCCTATCTGACAAGACAGAGGAGATCGAGAATCTAATCGATGTTGTCTCCACGAATGAAACATATTTCTTCAGAAATGACAGACATTTCGAGGCCTTGACAAAACATTGCCTACCTGATATTTCAAAGAGGAAGAGAATCGAGAAGAGGTTGAGGATATGGAGTGCTGGCTGTTCGAGTGGTGAGGAGCCCTATACATTAGCAATATGTGTAATGGAGCATCCCCATCTCTTTCAGGGATGGGGGATCGAGATAATTGCAACCGATATTGCGCCTTCTGTATTAGACTTTGCTAGAAAGGGAGTATACTCTGGTAGGAAGATTGAGAAAGTCCCTAAGAATATTCTTCAAAAATATTTTATTCAGGATCCCCACCACCCAGAGTTTTTTACAGTAAAGGATAATGTAAAAAAGCTGGTGAATTTTTACCAAATTAATCTATTTAAGGATAAATATCCTTTAAAATTAGATATTATTTTTTGTAGAAATGTAATGATATATTTTGACAGAGAGCACCAGAGAAAATTGGTTGCCGGATTTTATAATTCAATATTAAAGGATGGATATCTGTTTATTGGTCACTCTGAGACCCTGCATTCAATATCCAATAATTTTGTTTATAAAAAAATCCTTGAATCCCCTGTTTATGTTGTTAGGGAATAAATTTGACAATTTTTATTAATTGTTACTTGAGTTTCCGACACACAATGTAGTAACCTTACCCATATGGTAATGATTAATTCTTAAGTATTGATGCACATCTAAACCCTGATAGATTATTAGGTTTACATTTTATGGAAAGTATGACAGGATATTCATATTGTGAAAAGAGTACTGAGCAATTCTCCTTTTCAATTGAACTCAAGTCACTGAATTCAAGGTATTTAGAGGTTTACACAAGTTTACCTGACATATTAAGAAATGATGAGAATAAGCTGACTAAGCTATTAAAGGAAAGGCTCAATAGGGGCAAGATTGAGCTTATTATAAATATCTTTGATTGGAAAAAAGATAGATCTGTTTCAATAAATACACCGCTGCTAAAAAAGTATTATGAAGAACTCTCTAAGATTGAAACAGAACTAGGGATAAATAATAGCTTTACAATTGATACCCTGATTAGACTAGATAATGTAATACTTAGAGATAGGGTAGAGATTTCAGAGAATTCACGATTCGAGATTCAAAATACATTAGAAACGACAATTATAGAAATGTTGCATATGAGGATGAAGGAGAGTAATGCAATAAGGAAGGATTTACAGAGATCACTATCTATAATTTATAAGCACTCCAAGAAGATTAAAAATCTTTCTAAAAATATTTCCAAAAAGCTATACCAGAGATTAAAGAATAGTATTGAGTCGCTTATTAAATCAAATGTAGATAATGTGAGGTTGTATACTGAAGTTGCAATTCTTGCTGATAAAGTGGATATAAATGAGGAGCTAATTCGTTTAGAGGATCATTTAAAGAAATTTAAATCTATTATGAATGAGGATGAGCAGATAGGCAAAAGGCTTGACTTTTTGGCTCAGGAGATGTTTCGGGAAGCAAACACCATTTCAGCAAAATCGAATAATTCTGAGGTGTCACATCTTGTAGTAGATATAAAAAATCATATAGATAAGATTCGTGAGCATTGCCGAAATATTGTATGAGGATCATCCGAATAAAAAATAGAGGTTGAATATGTTTTATCTAATGAACAAATATTCATCTCTGTTTTGTCATCATTGTTAATACCTATTTTTATAAAAAGTTGAGTTGCATATTATGAAGACAACATTGATAAATATTGGTTTTGGGAATGCTGTTGTTGCAGAGAGGGTGATTGCTGTAATAATTCCCACCTCTGCCTCAGGAAAGAGGATTAGAGGAGAGGCAAAGGGGAATGATATGTTAATTGATGCCACACACGGTAGGAAGACAAGGGCAATTATTATTATGGATAGTAAACATGTTATTCTTTCTGCAATGCAGGCAGAGACCTTAGCTGGTAGATTGGCCAGTAATGCAAAATCTTAATAAGGCAATAGTTATTTCTGCTCCCTCTGGCACTGGTAAGACTACTCTTATCAAGGGACTAGTGTCTGAAGATGACCGATTTGCATTTGTTGTTTCTACTACAACAAGACCTAAAAGGGCAAGTGAGATTGATGGGAATAGTTATTATTTTGTGTCAGTTGATGAATTCTCTAAGATGATCGATGATGATGAATTTGTTGAATGGGCCATTGTACATGAAAACTATTATGGGACAACAAAAAAAGACCTTGACAGGATCAATTCCCTTGGGAAAATCCCTTTATTTGATGTTGATGTTCAAGGAGCCAGGCAACTAAAAGAAAAGTTGAGAGAACATATTTCTATTTTTATTCTTCCTCCATCAATTGAGGCAATTAGAGAGAGGTTGATGGATAGGGGGACTGACTCCGAAGAGGAGATAAATAAAAGGTTAAAGAATATACGAAATGAGCTAAGAGAGATACACAATTATGAGTATATTATTGTGAATGATGTTGTTAGTAATGCCCTTGGGGATTTAAGGGCAATAATTAGGGCTGAGTCCTGTAAGGATAAGAGTTTAGCTCTGCAAATTAGAGACATCTTGGAGGTTCGTAGTGATATTACCCCTTGATAAATTGGTCGCTTTTCAGGGAAACAGATATATACTTTGTAGGGCAGCAATGAATGCTGTAGGGAAAAAGGGGAATATACAGGGTTATCCTGAAGAAGATGGCACAACAAAGGTCGTTTCACATATATTAAATCTGATCTTATCTGATAGAGTAAAGTATGAATTAGGAGAGATGGAGCAATAATCTTTTTTCAAGACGCTTCATTCCTCCTTTGAATTAATCAGAAGGTTTATCGCTTTTGAGTTCATAAGAGTGCTTTTTCTATTAACATTTATATAAGATTTAACAGGTTTGGGTTAATTATAGGAGTAGAAGGAATAGATATCTAAATAGCCTAACCTGTATAGAAAAATTGAAATAAGGTGAAGGGGATATCAAAGCTATAGTATTAGTTGGACCAACTGGAGTTGGTAAAACTGATTTATCTTTGCAGATAGCTAATAGCGTGTTTGAGATAATCTCTGCTGATTCAGTTCAGGTCTATAGGTATCTAGATATCGGAAGTGGTAAACCTACAATTGAGCAGAGGAATCATACAACTCATTATTTGATTGATGTTGTTGATCCTGACTATTGGTTTACTGCAGGCCAATTCTGCAAATTAGCTTTTGGGGCATGTGAAGAGGTTTATAAAAAAAATAGGATTCCTCTCTTTGTTGGCGGAACACCCTTTTACATAAACTCCTTTTTTTTAGGATTGTCCTCGATCCCTGCAATAGATAAATCAATAAGGCAGCAATTGATAGAAGAGTTAGGGAAGCGAGGTGTGGGTTCATTATATAGAGAGCTTCTTGAATATGACAACATTTTTGCAAGTAAAATTCATTTCAATGACAAACAGAGGATATTAAGAGGTATCGAGGTTTATAGGAGTACAGCAAGGCCCATAAGTAGTTTTTATAATCAAAAAAAGGGATTCGAGACGAAAGATACATTATATATAGGGCTTTATCAGGAAAAGGATATTCTGCACAGGAGGATTGATAATAGGGTAGATAAAATGATTAGAACAGGCTTTGTTGATGAAGTAATTAACATTCGAAGTATGGGGTTTGGATCAGATTTGAATTCTATGAAGTCAATAGGTTACAATGAATTAAATTATTATATTGATGGGAAATTAGCACTTGAAGAGGCGATAGATAATGTAAAAGCGAACACGAAAAAATATGCTAAAAGGCAGATGACTTGGTTTAGAAAAAATAAGAGGATTCACTGGTTTACAAGTTTTGAGGTTGAGCGAATGAGAGAGTTAATCGATAAATGGTTAGATACTATATTATTGGATAATTGAATTAGGAAGGAGAAGATGACAAAACAAACTACAAATTTACAGGATACATTTTTGAATGCTGTTAGAAAGGAAAAGATTGAGATAACTGTATTTCTTATGAATGGAGTTCCAATAAAAGGCAAAGTATTAAGTTTTGATAATTTTACGATTTTACTTGAGGTAGACAAAAAGCAAAATATGATTTATAAGCATGCTGTATCAACTATTGTACCTCTAAAACCTGTTCAATACAGGGAAGATGAGGATCAATAGACTTTGATATAATAATATTTATGAAGAAGATCATATATACATTTTTCCTTATTATAATAATTTTATTTGTCGGTTATGTAATCGTAAACTGTATTGTAAAGATTGAAGATAGTACATTTTCTATATTGATTGATAAGAAAAATGATTCAATCAGGATCTTAAAGGATAAGTACAATTTTGTATGGCAGGGGATAATACCTAGAAGAATTCAATTAAATACTTATAGAAAAAAAAATAATGTTTTTTTCGACTTAAAAATTCCAATTCCTCCTTTTGAAGAGATGAAAGGAGATTTATATTCAATACAAGTTCCAATTAACATTGATTATATTATAGATCCTATTAAATTTCCTTTTACAACTGCAAGTATAAAAGATGGTAGTAAGGCCTTTAATAAAGAGATTGATAGGATTTTTAAGGGTTATCTCAAGAGGGAGCTATATTCATATTTTTTGCCAAGTTATAGAGGAGAGGCCCTTTATAGAGATAAAGAACTTATCATAAGTAGGGTTGCAGATACATTAAAAGAGAAATCCCTAAGTAATGGGATTACAATACACAATATTGAAATATTAGGCGGCTTTGAACTTCCTAATTCTAAAACGTATTATAATGGCCTTCGTTTTTACAATGAATTGAGAAGGATTGAAGAGGATAATGAGAAGGAATTGTTGAAGTTGAGTAATAAATTGCAAAAGGAAAAGTTGTTTAAAAACAAGTATTATGATGAATTGAATAAAATATCCAAGATGATAGAGAGGAATCCTGATCTTTTAAAGTATATTTATATTGACAAGATGGCAAAGAATGTAAAATTGATAATATCTTCAGCTGATACTGGTATGCCCTTTGGTTTAGGTTTCGATGAAGATTCAAACACAAATAGAACTGAACGAGAGATTGATAATCTTCGGTAATAACAGTATATATATCTATAATTAGGAGTTTAATGTGCCTTGCGGTAGGAAAAGAAAGAGAAAGAAGATAGCTAAGCATAAGAGAAGAAAAAAGAGAAGACTGAATCGTCATAAGAAAAAATAATCAGCATTATACTTATACAAGTAGGTTACTCTATTCCAATGTAATTATATATCCCCTTAGACTTATTTATGGTTGGGAATATGGAGAATGAGAGTATATAGATTAAAGAGAAGCATAGACACGAGAGAAATCTTCTGGAAGAGACGGCCTTCGGAAATCAGCGGATATCATAGGACTCTATATGTTACTACTGAGGATAGTGATTATATCAGAGTTGATTATAATATGAAGGAGAAGAGGGTTCGGCTATATATTGAGGATTCCGATGAAGGTGGAAATCCATATTATGCTGTGATCGCTAATGGTAAAGTTGTAGTAGAGAGGAATGCTACAACTGGAAGGGTTGTGAAGCTGTATGATAAGTTCAGCAAGAGGGCAAAGGTGTTTTCAACCATTCCCAATGGTGAGGTGCTTAAGCTAATCAACAATAATTATGGCATAGCGGGTAGCACTAATGAGTTCTACAATAATGAATGGGATATAACAAGAAGAGAGATTGAGAGAAAAAAGGAGTTAGAACGGACAAGAAGAAAATATTTTAGACCTGAAGAGGCTTCTCGTTATGTTAATACAATTAGTGAAGTAAGTAAAGTAGAAAGAAGATTGGGGTTAATTGATTTATTAGATTTTACTATTGGCATTTTCCTGTGTGTATCTCTCTATATGTATAATCGAAATATTATTGCTGTTGGTATGTTATCTGCGGTAATTGGCATAATTATGGGATTTGTTGATATATTTTACAGGAAAAGGTTACCCTTCTTTATGAAGATGGTTTTTTTTGTTATTTTTGGGATAGCCTCTTATATCTATGGATATTATTCCCTTTGAGTAAAACCCACCACTGTGACAATTGTAATTTAGTTTCAGAGGATTTTACCTAATTCCTGTTCAGATACTTCAAAGATGAGAATACTCCTATAATGAATTACTTAATAAACATCACTATATATTATAGATAATTTCCAATTAACACTTTTTGCAAATATTAAGCCCCCTCGCCCATAATACTGGTGAGGGGGCTTAATATTATTAAGCTATTAATAATAAAAATATTTGTATTGTTAAAAAAGAGTTTTCATCTCCTGTTAGTTATGCTAAAATTATTAGCACTAGTATATAGTATAGTATTTTTTTAAGACGTGAAATAATTGAGAGTATAATTTTATCCAGATGGTGTAATTATGGCGGATAAGAAGGGTCGAGCTAATAACTCAATTCAAATTGTATGTTTTCAAGTTGAGAATGAGGAATATGGCATTGAAATATTAAAGGTTCAGGAGATATTAAAGACTCCAAAGATAACAACCTTACCAAAATCGGCTGATTATATTAGGGGTGTTATTGATCTTAGAGGCAAGGTCATACCTGTAGTGGACTTGAGTAAAAGGTTTGGCATCGAGTCTAATAGAAATACAGAGAGTAAAAGGGCAATTGTGGTCAACATTATGGGAAAAGATCTAGGCCTGGCAATAGATTCCGTAAGTCATGTAGTTAGGGTTGATGAAAGTGATATTGAACCGCCACCTCCAGTAATAAAGGGAATATCAGGAAGGTATATTACGGGAATAGCCAAGGTCGAAGATACCTTTGTCGTAATACTCGACATTGATCAGATTTTTTCTTCTCAGGAGATTGAATCTATGTAAATCCATATTACTCTCATTGGCAATACTCAATCAATTACATGCTTTCGGCAGTATTCAAAAATAGCTTTATCCATTATATCCCTGAGAGGTATATCATTTTTTTCTGCCGCTTTCCTGCAGTCCTCATACTCGGGTTGAATATTGACCACCTTGTCTTTATAGTATCCCTTTTTTATTCTTATAAGGTTGTTATCAAGATGGATTGTATCAATACTTCTCTCGAGCCTTTCTCGGCTAATCCTCTGAATTCTCATTCCTAATGTTGTTGTTTCTCTATATATTGTTTCTTTTAGTGAATCCAGGGTCTCATTTTTTGAAATGATTGTAAGGAGGATACCAGGTCTGCCTTTTTTCATGAATATTTGAGTAAAATAGGCATCAAGCGCACCCTGGGCTATTATTTTATCAATGACATATGGATAAGCCTGAGGGTTCAAGTCATCTATATTGCACTCTATCTGAAAGATATCTTCAATATCGCTATCTTCAATATTGATCAATAAGGATCTAGTTAAACTGTTGACGGGGTAATCCCTTGTCCCAAAACCTATACCGCTTTTCAGGAGGACAAAGTCAAGGAATTCATTTATCTGTGTGCCAAGGGATGTGAGTAGCGCTGCTGCAGTCGGCGTGACAATCTCCCCTCTTCTTTCAGTCAATCTTGATTTGAATCCCTTGGTTAACTCAAGGACTGCTGGCACAGGAATTGGGAGTTCTCCATGACTTGACTGAATACTGCCAGAACCAAAGTGAAATTCATTGAAATAAAAACTGTCAATTTTCAGGATATCTAAAGAGATACAAAAGGCGGTTATGTCTATAATGCTGTCTATTGCTCCTATCTCATGAAAATGAATTTGATCCACACTAGTGCCATGAACTGATGCCTCTGCGCTTGCTAATTTTTGAAATACTGCAAGTGCATTATTTTTGATTTTTTCAGAGAGATTATTTTTCTGGATAATATCTGCAATGTCGCTGAGATATCGAACTTGTTGATCATCCTGGTATGATATTTTAATGAGGGTGCCTTTTAAGCCCTTTTTGACAGTTATTTTCGAGAAGATATCCCACTTTGGAAGGGTTAGTTTATTCAATTCATTCTTTAATTTATTAATATCCAATCCCAGGGCTAACATCGATCCAAGCAGCATATCGCCAGAAGCCCCTTGATGTATATCAAAAATAATGCAATTACTCATCTGGATGTCTCTAGTTTATTAAGGGTATTTAGAATCCTGAAGGCAAGAAACGCAGCTCCGAATCCATTATCGATGTTCATAACAGCGACACCCGGTACACAGGAGGTCAACATGCCAAGGAGGGGTGTCAGCCCATTGAAGGCTGCCCCATAACCCGTGGAGGTGGGAACAGCAATAACAGGAGAACTTACCATACCGGCTATAACTGATGCTAATGCTCCTTCCATACCGGCTATAACGATGATCACGGAGGATGAATCAAGTTCATCCTTATGATCCATAACCCTGTGAATACCTGCAACCCCTATATCGATAATGATAGACGTATCTAATCCCAGTATATTCCCTGTCTCAAGTGTTTCATTCCCAATCGGGATGTCTGATGTACCGGCTGTTACAATTGTTACTCTTCCCTCAATTTTTTTTATATCATTTTTTATATAAGTGATGGTTTTGCCGGTTTTATTATACTGAGCCTCAGGCAGGCTTTCCTTAACAGCATCAAATACTATTTGAGAAGCTCTAGTGGCAAGAAGGTTATAACCTCTATCAGTAATTTTTTTAGCGATTTCTCTGACCTGTTGGGGAGTTTTACCCGGACAGTAAATAACCTCAGGGAATCCCCATCGAAGCGCCCTATGGTGATCAATTCTAGCAAAGGATATATCTTCATAGGGGAGTTTTTCAATATAATCTAATACCTCATCATCAGAGATCTTTCCATTTTTAAATCTATTAAGGATTTCTATTATTGTATCTCTTGACATAGTTTAATAGGCTGCAATTAGTATTGTCTCAATTTCGTCCCTGCTTAATGGTCTTGGAGCATTTTCAATAAAGGGGTAAGAAAAGGCTATCTCTGCTACTCTAGCCATCTCGGATTTAGGGATATCAAATTGTGATAATCTCTGAGGAATATCGACATCAATCTCAAGTTTCCTTACTCCCTCAACAGCTTTTATTGCGGCTTCAATAACTGTAATATCTTTAATATTTTCATCCATAATCTTGGACATCTGCACATACTTACCGGATGAAGTGGTGAGGTTGTATTCCATTACATGTGGGAGAATTAAGCCCATTGCTTTGTCAACTGAAATATCCACTATAGATGATAATGCAAGAGAGATAGCAAGGGTAACTGAGAGTTCGGTAACTCCAAAAGCGATTCCAGACATTATAGATGCAATGGCAAGTTGCTTCCGGTGGACTGGATCTTGTGGTTCTCTATAGGCATTTAGAAGATTTTTAAATACAAGATCCATCGATTTCAGTGCATATGTATTTATCAATTCATTAGTCTTTTTTGAAATGACTGATTCAGTAGATAGGGCTAATACGCTTATTGCGCTATTTGCGGTTGTTTCATCATCTGTGGCTGTGGCAATTTGTGAATCAATAATAGTAGCCTTTGGAAAAAGATATTTGTCAGAATAGCACTTCTTTTTCATCTCACGAATTTCACTTATATAAAGCATGGGTAAAATTTCAAAACCAAAAATTGGATGTGTTGGAATGGTTATAAGTGAAATAGGGGGAATTACTTTGGGATAGTTAAAAAGGTCCTCACAGAATAAATGATTGTTTGTGAGTAGTGAAGCTGCCTTGGCTACATTTATGGATTCTATACCTCCAAAACCTATAAGAGTATCACAATTGGTCTTTTTAATAAAGTGAACTGCAGAGTCGACATATTCTGTATCAGGTTTATCTGGGATTTCATCATATATTATACATCCACAATCATGATTGGAGATATTTTTTGAGATCGATTCTATTGTATCTGAAAATTTTGCAAAATCGGTCGTTGTTGTGACTAATACAACCTTTGATCCATAATTATTGATTAACTTTCCAATATCAGCGATTATGTTTTTTTTTATATATATTTCTGTTGGTATATGAAAATCTGGAAAAATTCCACCTTTCAATTTTTTCCTCAATCTGTAGATATAAAAAAAGCGGATAACTGGATTTCCGCTTTGTGTATTCAAAGAAGATGTGGTATTTATTCTTAACTATTTCTCAATAGATTTTTAGCTATTTTATCAGCAACCATTTCAAGAACCTTGTTATCGTTGAATTTATCGTATTTGCCCTCTTTTATCTGCTCCTTGATCTCATTCACTTTGTCTCTTCTGATGTCAGGTGTCTCTCTTACAATGCTTGTATATTTTGCAATCTCTGCAGCCTTTTTACCTTCTGATGAGATCTCAATTGAGTCACTCTTTTTGGTCTCTGTTCCTTTCGAAATGGATTTTGTATTCTTAGAATCAATAGTATTGTTGATATTTCCAATTTTATCTATAACCATTTTTCCCATACCTCTGTTAATCTATTATAATATTCGGTAAAATATGTCAATTCTTTAATTAAAATTTAATATTATGGTTATAAAATATAAAAAAAACAATAAATGATCAAGTAAAAAATATGTCATGCTGAATTATAGTAGTAATTAGTTACTATAAATACAATTCCATATAATATCTTTATAATTCCCTTAATTATTGAGATGATAGAAAATTGATTTTTAGATGTTCATTGAAGTCCCTTTCCAGCTCTTCAGATGAGGAATAGTATTTATTGAAAATTGAGTTCCATATCTCGCTATTTTCCATGCAGAGATATAAAAAGGGTTTATCTGTATGATGATTTATATATTCCTTCATCTTTCTGTAAATTTCAATCCTCTTTTTTTTGAGATACCTGAATTTTCCATCAAGACCGGGAAACATCTCTTCTATAGTCAAATCTTCATTCGGGAATTTTCCCCTCAGTATATCTTTAAAACCTGGGCTGTACCTGAAGCACCCCAACGAAATCCATACCACCTTCTCAGGATCGATGCTTTTAAAGAGTAGATCAATAGTATTTTTATAATCATCCTCCCAACCATTGTAGATTATTATCGGATCAAAGTGAAAAGCTAAGTAAAAATCAGCCTCATCTGCCTTCTTTGCGGCTTCAATTCTTTCCAAAAGTGGAGCTGTATACTTCTCATACCGTAAAATATTTCTTTCTGTGTTGAGGCTCCATGCCAGCACCGCATTTCCCCTTTCCTTGATATTCAGGAGATGATCGATATTATTCGATTTAGTCTTTAATTCAAACATTACGTTCTTGAATGGACTCATCCTCTCAATCAAATCTCTGCCAATACCTGTCGTTTCATCAATCATAAGAGAATCTGTAAACTCACCGGTTCCTATCCTATATATCCGATCAGTATGAGTTTTTTTAAGAAAATCATTAATTTCCCTGTAAACACCTTCAATATTCGTAAGCTGCATAATTCCAAATGAATTTAGATAGGAATTTAGATAACAGTATGTACAGTTATATATGCAATTGAAGGAGGTATTTATAATCCTATAGTTGCAGCAGATCATATTCTGTGAACCGGGGCAAAGTTGAAAAGATCGACCCTGATATTTTTTCAGTATTATAACCTCTTTGGGGCTGTATCCCCCCCTTTGTAGAGAGTTAAGATGATGGATTAGGTTATTTTCATCTTTATATTGAATAAAGATTTTATCCTCTAAGATGGAAGTAAATCTCTTTACTATTCTGCATTCAGATTCACTTTCATCGAATAAGATTGCTTTAATGTCTTCAATGGTCTTCAACCTCGATGTGCTCCTCTTTAGTAATGGCTTTCGATATATCTTATTATTCTTTTGGATGATAAGTATTGTATGAGTTGGCTATATCTGGGAATTTTGATTCTACAATCGTATCATCATAAGTGTTGAGATACCAAGAGTCAAATATTTTGTAAACTGAATAGTATGGCAAAGCTGTTAATGAGGAATAAGTCGTTTCTTGTCAAGCTGATTGTATAAGTGTATTATTATATTAAATGAGTTGAAAAAATAGATAGAGGTGTATCACAATGCATCAATGTAATTTGATGAGACCTTGGAGATACCCTGAGGTGATGAGAAAATATTAAATGAGGTGATTATGGAATATGATAACATTATTGTAACTAAAGATGATGATGGATTAGCCACTGTGACCCTTAATAGGCCTGAATCATTAAATGCCCTTAGTTCTGCTGTTGCGGATGATATTCGGAAGGCTGCTAATAATCTTAGGATTGATGATGAGGTGAGAGTCATTATTGTCACTGGTGGAGGGAGGGCATTTGCTGCTGGCGCTGATATAAAGGAACTTAAGGACGCTACACCTGTGGGTGCTCGGGATTGGGTGAGAAACCTTTTCGATTCATTCGAGGCCCTTGGTAAGTTGCCAAAGCCAGTGATTGCGGCGGTAAATGGTATGGCCGTGGGGGGGGGATGTGAATTAGCATTAGCCTGTGATTTTATAATAGCATCAGATAAAGCAAAATTTGGTGTTCCGGAGATAAAAATTGGTGTTTTTCCTGGAGCCGGTGGCATGTATCGTTTGGTTAAGGCTGTTGGCATTAGAATGGCAAAGGAATTAGTCTTTATTGGGGACCCTATTGATGCAGAGACTGCACAGAAAATTGGTTTGGTTAATAGGGTTATTCCTGCTGATAGTTTTATAGATGAGGTTAAAGCATTGGCTAGGAATATTGCAAATCGGAGCTCAATAGCCTTGAAATATGCTAAGCAGGCGATAATTGAAGGTGAAGGATCTACTGATCCTGATGGTGTTTTCAGGGATATTGAATCACTGGGACTCATCTTTTCAACAGAAGATCAAAAGGAGGGTATGGCAGCATTTATTGAAAAGAGAACGCCTAGGTTTATCGGTAAATAAGGGGGTAGTTCTTTATATTCATCATTCTGTAGACAGGGGATTACGTTATATTACCTATGATGAGGTTTGAGCAATAGTATATGTTTTGCCTATTATTGATTTTTATGCTTCTGCTTATGTGATGGTGTCATCGTAATTTTTAGTTGTAACATCCCTTTTAAATAATTCAGACAATAAATCATTTGTAATTATTATTACATATAAAGCTTACATAATGGCTATTAAAAATTATTAAAAGATTCTTGACAGATATTATCATCAAATATGTGAATTAATTCGACTTAATAATAAGATTATTATATTTAATTTAATTTAATTTGATATTAAATAAATTTTAATCTTTACCTTATCTCTGATTATATAGAAAAGTCAATGAGTATATATGAGGGCTCTTCCAAATAATACTTTTAAGCTGGTTCGATTGTTGTCTGTTATTGTTTTAGACATTCCATATGTTTAAGGGGATTTTTGTTTCTTCTCCAGATTCTAATAGAAGTAGCGCAATTGAGATGATTCATTATTATATATGTTCAAGATGCTGATGATTGATGAAATCAATTATGCTAATCAATTTCAGAAACATATTTTTTTATTTAATTATAATTAGTGCTATTGGAATGTAGCCATCTGTACAATCTAATCAGAGATAAATAATGTTGATTTATCTCTGATAGAGAAATCCTAAATACAGATTTGGAATATATTTCAAATAAAGGGGGTGCTGCAGATTGTTAACAATTAACAAGATGATATTAATTTTTTGCGCAATAGGTTTGATCCCGATTTCATCATTATTCAACCCTGTTCGAGCAGAAGAAGTGCAGGGTGAAATCCTTTCACTAGAGGAAGCGATAAATGAGGCAATCCTTAGAAGCCCGCTCATAAAGGAAGCAAGAGAGAAGACCGAGGCTTCAAGAAGTGAATACAAATCAGCAAGGGCAGATATGTGGCCTAAATTCTCCGCATCATACTCATTCACTCAATTGATGGATCAACCTATTGTTAAAATGCATGACAGCGAATTGCCTATGAGCGGTAAGGATATTTATAAATGGAATGTCACAGTCTCTCAACCCCTCTTTACGGGATTTGCTCTTTCGACAAAGAGGAGGATGGCAAAACTTGGTGTCAAGATAGGAAAAATTGAGAAGCAGATCAGCGTCATAGACCTTGTGCTCAAGGTAAAGGAGACATACTTTGGAATACTTATTACTAAACGTGTATATGAGGTATCACAGGATGAAGTGAAGTTGTTGGAACATCATCATACTGATGCAGAGAATTTTTTGGAGCAGGGTTTAATATCCACCAATGATCTTTTAAAGACAAAGGTTGCTCTCGCAAATGCCAAGCTAAAGCGGGAAAAAGCCTTAAAGAATTATAGAATGGCAATAGAGGGTATGAATTTTTTCTTAAATCGACCAATAGATGGAGCAATAACTGTAAAAGATGTGACTGAGCCAGCAAGCGCCAAGTCTTTTAATCAGGCACTTTTCATTAAGAAGGGATTGAATAATAGACCAGAGGTAAAGGCTTTGACATTGGCTGTTAAGAACGCCAACAATGCAATCAGACTGGTAGAGAGTCAATATTATCCACATCTTATGCTTATTGGTAGATTCGAGAGGGAGGGTGAGAATTTTCCGGCCACTGAGAATGAATATATGAATGATCACAACGCACTTATATCAATTATGGCAAAATGGACCTTCTTTGAATGGGGTAAAACGAAGAATGATGTGGATAGGATGATACACACCAAGCGGTCTTTATTGGAGAAGCTGACATTAGTGAAGAGAAATATTGCGCTGGATGTAAAAGACGCTCTCTTAGACATTGAGGTTTCTAAAAAGAATATCGATACATCAAGGGAGGGACTAGAGCAGGCAAAGGAGAATTATCGCATCACTGATGTTCAATATAAACAGCAGATGACAACCTCCACAGAGGTTCTTGATGCCACTACCTTTCTTTCTGGCGCCAAGATAAGCTATTATTCCAGTCTTTATGGATATAGGATTGCTCTTGCAAGGTTGGACAGGGCTATTGGTGAGATTGGAGTTAAAGCTATTAATGAACAATAATGTAACGAGGTAATAAAATGGGGAAATGGGAAGATGTTAAAGGTATTATTATATTTACAATAGTATTGATGACATTACTTCAACAGTTGACATGTTCAAGTGAAGAGAAGGGTTCAATTACCCAGGCTATTCCGGTTGAAGTATATAAAGCGAAGTACAAACAGATTGATATGATTGAAAGGCTTACAGGCGAGATAAGGCCATTTCTTGAGGTTAGTGTGTATCCGAAAATACCCGGATATATTATTAAGGATATTTTTGTCGATACTGGGAAATATGTGAAAATGGGAAGTGTGATTGCTGAAATGGAGACTGATACAGTACTTGCACAACTTGAGGAGGCAAGAGCCGGACTTGAACAGACTATAACCCAGAGGGATATTGCAGAAAAGGATTATAACAGACTGCAAAAACTATATGAACAGAACGCTGTTCCAAAACAAAAACTGGATCATATAGAATCGCAATATAAGTTAGCCAAGGCTCAAGTAAAGAGCATAGAGGCGAAGATTAAACAACTTGAGATTTTGCATAAAAATCATAAGGTTTATGCTTCAATTGATGGTTATGTGTCAATGAAGTATGTTGATAAGGGGGCCTTATCAAATCCAAGACAGCCGATTGTCAGGATATCCAAAACGGATATGGTTAAGATCATTGTGGGGGTTCCTGAAAAGTCCTACCCTTCTTTAAAGAAGGGAACTACTGCAATCATAATGTTGGATGCCTATCCCAACAAGAGGTTTCAGGGGAGAGTGGCTGTAATCAGCCCTACCTTGGATCCCAGCACTAGAACCGGTAATGTTGAGATACATATTGATAATAAGAATGGATTGGTTCGTCCTGGAATGTTTGCAAATGTTGAGTTATTTTTGGAAAGACGAAGTCTCTTGATGGTGCCTGAGATGGCCTTAATGAAGGCGCCCGGAACAGCAGATTATACCCTTTTTGTCGTAAATGAGGGTGTTTCTGAGCTCAGAAGTGTAGCAGTCGGATTAACATATAAAGAGTATAGGGAGATAAGGGGTGGTCTTAAGAGGGATGAATTGATCGTACAAACAGGACAACATCAACTTAAAGATAAGATGTTGGTTAAAGTAGTCAATTCTTCAGATGGAGGGTTGTAGAAGATGAAACTGCCTGAGTTTTCAGTTAAGTATCCAGTAGCTATTTTAATGCTATTTATTGCTGTTTTTTTATTAGGAGCAATAGCGCTCTCAAAGTTGAGTATAGATATGCTTCCTGAGATTGAACCTCCAAATATTATGGTTATTACAGCCTGGCCTGGTTCCAGCGCATCCGATGTCGAGTCAGAAGTAACAGAACTTATTGAGGATCAGGTTAGCACTGTGAATAATTTAAAAGAGGTTTCATCGAAATCGGTGGATAATCTCTCTGTTGTTGGCTGTGAATTTGAATGGGGGGCTGATTTAGACATAGCCACTAATGATATCAGGGATAGCCTTGAGGTGATTAAACAGAGGCTTCCCAAGGATATTGAGCGTCCAATGGTATTGAGGATAAAATCTGAGAGGATGCCTATTCTTATAATGACTGTGACAGCTGAGCAATCGTGGCCATCCTTGAGGATGATACTGAAGAAGAATGTGGTTGATGAGTTGAAGAGGGTTCCTGGTGTTGGCGCTTTTATGGTTGATGGCGGTCTTATCAGAAGAATAAATGTGTATTTTGATGCCAATAAATTAGAGGCTTATCATCTTTCAATTCTTCAGATAAATAAAATTCTGGCAGCGGAGAATTTAAATATTCCTGCTGGAAGCATAGAGACTGGGGAAATGGAGTATTATGTTAGGATTCCGGCAAGATTTAAGACTGTTGAAGATATAAAAAATACAGTAGTAGGAAACTTTAAGGGAAGAATAATATATTTGAGGGATGTTGCTACTGTTACTGATTCATTTGCTCCAGTTGAGATGAATGCATGGGAGGATGTGGGTGTCAAGTCTATGATAATGATGGTTCAAAAGCAGTCAGGCAAGAATGCTGTTGAAGTGATCGATGGAGTTAAGGAAAGGCTGAATCAGATTAAGCACCGACTGCCCGATGATGTGAAGATACAGATTGCAATCGATAATTCTAAACAGATTCGAAACGCAATAAATAATTTGAGAAATACACTGTTCGCTGGGTTATTCCTCGTTATTGTTGTAACTATAATATTTTTAAGAAGATTGCGAACAGCCGGGATTGTGTCTCTGGTTATACCCTTCTCAATCATTGTCGCTTTTATATTTATGTTTATAGCAGACTTTACAATCAATCTCATCTCACTTATGGCTATTGTGATCACCATAGGGATGGTCGTTGATAATGGGATTGTTGTTCTTGAGAATATTATTCGTCATGTTGAGCATGGTGGGAATAGAAGAACCAGCGCTATCTATGGCGCAAGCGAGATGGGTATGGCCATTACTGCCTCAACAGCAACCACAGTAATAATATTTCTTCCCTTAATTTTTGTAAAGGGCTTAGCTGGAGTAATCTTTAACCAGCTTGCTATAGTCCTTGGGATTACATTGCTCGCTTCCCTTTTTACATCACTTTCATTAACTCCCATGCTTGCCTCTCAATGGGTTGAATATAATCCGGTTCAGACTTCTTCCAGAGGAGGAAGACTGGAGAGGCTTTATCTTTTGAGCGAGGGCTGGTTTAACAAGGTTGAAACGGTTTATGAGAGATTTCTAATATTAGCGTTAACAAATAGGTGGAAGACGGTTGTTATTGCCCTTATTATCTTTTTTAGTAGTTTGCTTATAATACCCTTTTTATCCTCAACATTAATGACTGATACTGATACAGGGGATTTGAGTGTAAAGTTCAGACTCCCTGAGGGAACCAAATTAGAAGAGACAGATAGGGTTGTTACTAATATATTTAATGACATTAATTCAGTTGTAAAAAAAGAAGAGATAGATTTGAAGTATGCCATGGATGGAACCGGTGAAGGGGGATTTGCAATTGCTTTTGGGTTCGATCAAGGTCCAAACATTGGACAGGTCTCCTTTCTCCTTGTTGAAAAGAATGAAAGAGAGAGAAGTGTAAAGAGGATAGCGGATGTGGTTAGGGAAAAGGTACGTGAACTCCCTGGCATATCTGATATTCAGGTGAGAGCAGCGTCAATGATGTCATCAATGATGCTGGGTGGTGAAAAGGGTGTTCAGGTTGAAATCCGTGGTTATGATTTTGGTGAGATGATGAAGTATGCACATAGATTATCTGAATTGATGAAAAAGGTGCCTGGACTTGTAAATGTTTCACTTAGCCAGAGGGACCCTAGACCTGAGGTATGGATAAAGATTGACAGAAGAAAGGCTTCAGCCTTGGGACTCAATGTAGCGATGATAGCGAGTACTCTGAGAAACTATTATTATGGTGTTGAATCTACTGAATTGAAGGATGCTGGAGAGAGTTTTGAGATATTTACCCGTCTTCACGATGACCTGAAGGATGATATTGACAGAATGATGAGTATGCCACTTCTGACTCCTGATGGAAGAACCATTATGCTATCCAGTATTGCAGAAATAAAGAGGACAGAGGGGCCAATTCAGCTATTGAGAAAGAATAGAGCAACGATTGTTAAAGTGGGCTCTGATCTTCAGGAAGAATATCATCTTGGGTATGCTAGAGAGAAGGTGAATGAAATTATAGCCAGCATAGGAGTCCCTGATGGAATTTTTGTAGGTTTTGGCGGATTGTTAAAGGATCAGGAAGAGACTTATGGAGACCTTCTCCTTCTGCTAATAGTTGGAATTTTGCTGGTTTATATGGTTATGGCTGCTCTCTTTGAAAATTTGCGAGATCCTTTAATAATTATGTTTTCTATTCCCTTTGCCTTTACAGGTGTTTCCATCGCTTTATTTATTACAGGTATTCCGCTTAGTTTAATGACAATAATGTCCCTAATAATGCTGATGGGAATTGTTGTAAACAATGCGATTGTTCTTGTTGATTATATGCATCTTCTTTTGAAAAGAGGTGTCCCTCTATATGAAGCTATAGTGCAGACAGGGAAAAATCGATTGCGTCCGGTTTTGATGACAACATTAACCACCCTTTTTGGCATGCTTCCAATGGTGCTTTCCAGAGCAGAGAGTTCTGAAGTCTGGAATGCAATGGGAGTTACCCTTATTGGGGGACTTACGCTTTCATCATTAGTGACGCTTATTTTAATACCGACAATCTTTTATCTATTTGAGAGTCGAAAAACCCGTCAAATCCTACAGACAGTTTAAGATCTTTCAAGGCGCTTGTGTTATAAGTATTTGAAATGATATTTATATCATGGATCAATAGCCAGGATTTGAATAAGATGCTACTCATATAGAGCAGGGGTGGGATTTCATATGTGTATGAGATTAGAGTATAATCCTTTTTTTTTCTTATTTAGTATAGTGAATATAATTAGAATTGGGGTTAGGTTATGAAGAAGAGTGAAACAGTGAAGAGGAGCAAATCAGTAAAGAAAATTAAGAGTGAACCAAAGCTTGCCTTATTAATATACGATGTCGATTATGATGATGAGGTTATGGATCTATTCACCTCAGATTTAGTGCCTGGCTTTACTAAGTGGGATAAGGTTCAGGGTACGGGTAAAAGCTCAGATCCAAAGATGGATACAGCAGTTTGGCCAGGTCATAATAGCGTTATTTTAGCATTATTAACTGACGAGATTGAAGAAGAGTTGAAGGCTAAAATTATGGAACTGATAAATAAACATAATGGGAGTGGGATGAAGCTCTTCACGCTACCGCTTCATGAAGTAATATAGTATTTTGATCTAAGATTTGATTTTGTAGTTTTTTTCTGACTATTTATTATTGTTGACAAATTATATTTATTATAGGCTTTTATATTTAAGTCGTTGTACCTATAGGGGTGATGAAATGGACTATCTTCAATTGACAGCGCCCTGTGGATTAGATTGTTTTAATTGTCCCATGTATTTGGCAAAAGATAATGAAGATCTACGAGCTAACATCTCACAGCAACTCGGTATTCCCATTAAAGATGCATCCTGTGATGGGTGTAGGAATGAAAGCGGGAAAATTGCTTTCCTGGGGATGAGCGAGCCGTGTAATGTGTATAAGTGTATTGTGAGAAAAGGAATTAAATTCTGTAATGAGTGTGCTGAATTCCCTTGTGACCACCTTCATCCATATGCAGATATGGCATCTGTTGTTCCACACAATACTAAAGTTTATAATCTATGTCTAATCAAGAAGATGGGATTAGAGTCATGGGCGATGGATAAGGCCAAAAGCGTAAAGGAAACCTATTTTCAGGAGAAGTGGAAACTTTAACACAAGAGAATCATATTGAAGGAGTGGTTGTACTATATGGGAATTGAGATTGCTCAATTACATCAGAGGGGACAGCCTTTATTATTAGCTCATAGTCTTAATTGTTGTTCCCGATAAATATAGTACATATGAACATCTGCCCAGGTGGTGGAATCTGGTAGACACGCATGGTTGAGGGCCATGTGGGAATTATCCTGTACGGGTTCAAGTCCCGTCCTGGGCAAAAATTTTAAAGGGGCTGTGCAGGATGATGATAGCTCCTAACATAGAAGTTTGTTAGAATATTATTATGATAAGGTATGTCTGTTTACAGATAAATACAAAAACGTGAATTAATGAAAAAGAAATTAGTTATCAATATATTTGCTTTCTGTTTATTTACCATTCTCGCCTGCTCGAGTTATTCAGTAAAAACTGAGCTAAAAAATAATAAATCTCTCTCTAAGTTAAAGAGGGTTGGCATTGTGATTAGGCTTTCGAGGGATGGTGGTATTGTTGCTGATGAACAGATCAATAGTATCAATTCCTGGATGGGTGACTACAAATCCATTAAGGAAATCAGTATCATATCTGATTGCAGTGAAGAGGTTATATTATATGGATCTATGCAAGAGAGGTTCTATCAACTCTCCGATAATAAAAGATTTTTAAGATATAAGTCTATTGGAGTGGTCAATCTCTATCTTCGAAAAAATGAGAGTGAATTAAGAAAGATCATTGAAGAGAACAATCTTGATGGTTTGGTAATATATGAAATATATGATGTTATTTCTGCAGCAATGCAGTATATGGATTTTGATTCAGTTGTTGTTATTGTGGATAAAAATTTTAATATAGTATATTTAGATCATCAGTCTAATGGATACGAGAGTCGAGAGATTGATTATACTGTGGTAAAGAATTACTTAATGGATAAGATTAGCGAGAGGTTCATTAGAAAGCTGTTAAACCTGAAATTTATGAAAAAATAGAATGAAGCCTCTTTTGGAGACGGCGGGATTCGAACCCGCGTCCTGCAATATACATCTGAAGCCTCTACATGCTTATCCCATTCTTAAGTTTAAGCTTTTTAGTCAAGAATGGGCATCGACTTCAAAGCCTGAGTTCCCTTATTATTCGCTCTTACATCGGGAACGGTAGTAAGAGCTATCCCCTGTATATGACGTCTTTATAAACTCCCAGAGGAGCAGATGTTCAAAAGACGCTGACAGTCCTATTAGGCTGCCAGAGGTAAATTATTGTTTGCGATTATTTTAAAGTCTGTCATTTTAACGAGTGGCAGCATACTCGGCATGCAACTGCAGAAATATTATTACAGTCGAAACCATATTCGTCCCCTTTATCTTAAAATATGGGGTATTCTGCCAGAACGTCAAGAAGATTATTTGTGTAATATAATATTTTGTTGATTGAGTGATAATGGGGTATAGTAAATCGATTTCTTATAGGAGTTTTTTAAAATGAAGGTAATACCTGTAATATTAGCTGGGGGGGCTGGGACAAGACTTTGGCCACTTAGTTGTGATGATAAACCAAAACAGTTTCATAATCTCACGGGGGATGGTACTCTTTTATCCAATACAATAGAACGGCTCTCCCCATTGAGACCAGAATTTTATTTGATTGTTACTGGGATGAAATATGCGAAAAAAAGCCTTGATGAGTTGGGGAGGGTTGGAGTTAAGGGGAGGATACTTGCTGAACCCTATCCTAGAAACACTGCTGCTGCTGTGCTGTATGCTGCTACCTATTTATCAAAGAAGTATGATAATTCCATTATGTTAGTCCTTCCGGCTGACCATCATATTAAGAAAAGGGAGGATTTTATTAGAATATTAAAGATTGCTATCAAGGAGGCAGAGAAGAATAAATTAGTAACAATCGGATTAAGACCAAGCTATCCTGAGACTGGATATGGATATATTAAATCCATTGATAATGAGGGGAGTATTCAACAGGTCGATAGATTTGTAGAGAAGCCAGATATTGAAAAGGCAAGGGAGTATTTAAATGATGGTAATTATTACTGGAACAGCGGAATGTTTATTTGGAGCACATCTGTTATTATTGAGAACTTTAAAAGGTTGATGCCTAAACACTATAGTGCTTTTAATCAATTTGAGAGACTCAGCTTGGAGCAGATGGAGTCCAATGAAGACGAAGTATGGGATATCAAGGAGAGGATATTTTCATCCTTGGATTCAATTTCAATAGATTATGGTATTATGGAATGTGCTGATAAGAGGGTGGTGGTGCCGGCTGAATTAGGATGGACGGATTTGGGATGTTGGAAATCTGTTGATGATGTTTTGGATCCTGATGAAGATATGAATCGAACTCCGGTAGGGGATAGGGTGATTTTTTTAGATTCAGAGAAGTGCTCGGTCTTTACTGAGAGTAGAAGGGTAGCCCTTGTGGGATTGAGGGATATTGTTGTTGTTGAAGCGGGGAGTGACATTCTTATAATGGATAAGAGTCGGGCTCAGGAGGTAAGACGAATTGTGGAGATAGTAAAAGATAGGGGATAACCTTTATTTCATTAGCCTGCTTATCTCATTCTCTATTAACCTCCTGTGCTTTGATATCTTCTTTGATCTGGATTTTAGGGAAAATAGATGTTTATGGTCATCATATTCTGAGTTTGAGTAATAGAAAATTGGACATGTGATATCTTTCAGGTATCTTGAATGTATTTCCAGGGCTGTGCAGAGGATGTCCTGTAGATATTTGTTATTGTGTTGGTTGTTTTTATCATTCATTTTATACTTTTTTTCAATATATCTCAATATCCATATAAAGGATTCAGGATCGATAATCGCGACTGAATAAAGATACCAATCTTCTATATATCTGATTAGTATTCTTTTTTGCTCGTTACTCAAGATGTAATGAGCTGCACAAAGGAAATCATTGCAGATTTTTGATCCGAAGAGTGAAATGTCTCTCATCTCTCTATCGTTTATCTTAGGGTGTAGCATACACCCAGGCTTGTTACTAATAATTAATCCCTGATAGGGACATATATGTGATGTCTGATCTCTTATCCCAATTGATTCAATGTATTCTTCCCAATTATCATTGGTGCGTTTTGATGTTTGCCTTAACCTCTCTTTCCCGAGCCTTAGAAAGTTCGTAAGATTCTCTCTTGAAACATCTCTAAAGTTAAAAAGACCACAGCAAGCACAGCATCCCTTCTGGGAGTCGGTTTGACAGAGTATTATTTCTTCATTACACATACTTGATATTTTTTGATTGATTGGGCGGGTATGTCAATGATGATTTAGTATAGATATTGGTTATACCTAATGATATTGATTTAAGTAAAATGAGTCCGCATAATCATATAATCTTAAATTGTGATGGTTGCCTAATTCTTTCATACTGATGACTCAAAATGAGTATTCTCCTTGACTTTCTGAAGTTAAATTACTAGCGTCGTTTACATTCATAGTAAATTTAATCTTGAATTTGAATTCTTAAATTTTAATGAATCTTTAATCAATCGGATTTTTTTTTGAAGGCAGATATGAGCGCTGAAGCGAATTTAGATGTGTTTCTTAAACCTGAAAGCGTAGCTGTTATAGGAGCATCAGAAAGACCTGGATCATGGGGATCATTCATGATGGAGGGTTTACGGGCAATGGATTATGGTGGTGAAGTCTACCCTGTGAATCAACGGGCGCGTTCTGTATATGGGATTAAGGCCTTCCCAGATGTAAGAGATATCCCTCATCCTGTGGATTTAGCCGTTGTCGCTATACCCGAGGGGTCCATTGAGGAGTGTGTTCGCGCTTGTGGAGAAAAGGGTGTAAAGGGAATGACAATGATTACGTCTGGTTTTGGAGAGGCGGTAAGTGGAGGGCGTGAACGGGAGGAGGCCCTAACCAAGCTTGCTCATTCCTATGGATTAAGGATTGTTGGCCCAAATGTAAGCGGCACTTTTAATCTGCATGCAGGATTCAATGCTGCAGCCTCCCCAGCAGAGTATCTTTATTGTACTCCACTTGCAGGTGTGTGTCAGGGTGGATATGCTATTTATGATCTATTAGCTTCTGGATTTTCTCGAAAGATGGGTGTGGGCAAGTTTATTCATACTGGGAATGAAAGCGATCTTCAGGTGACTGATTTTTTAGAGTATTTTGGACAGGATCCACAGGTTCAAGGAATCATTATGTACTTAGAGACTATACGAGATGGAAGGCGTTTCTATGAAGTAGCAAAGCATGTTGCTAATAAAAAACCAATTATCGTTCATAAGGCTGGTAGAACTGATGGCGGGGCCAGGGCTGCCCAAAGCCATACAGGGGCCATAGCAGGGTTGGGTGGGATATATGAAGGAGCATTCCATCAGGCAAATATTGTGCTATCCCCTACAATGGAACTTATTCTTCCCTTGGCTCACGCTCTAATTGAGTGCCCACCGATGAGAGGAAATCGTGTAGCTATCATTACAATGGGTGGTTCATGGGGGGTGACTCTATCGGATAGCTTGGAGATTGAGGGATTAAGGGTGCCGGAATTGAGCACAAATCTCCAAAAAGAGTTAAGAGATTTTGGTATGCCTCAACGCGCTTCAACAAAGAATCCTGTGGATATTGGGGCAGCAGGTATTGGGACTCTCTCTGCTGAAATACTGTCCCAGATGGGACGCGTAATCCTCTCCTCAGGAGAGATAGATGCATTAATACTTCATGGTCTGGGGAGACCTGGAATGGTTCAAGAGGATACATCTTCAAGTATGAAATTATTTACTCACTTTGAGAAGGAAATAATGAAGGAAGTTAGCTCTCTTCAAAAGGAGATGAAGTGTCCGGTTTTTATAGGAAGTCTTTTTTCAAATCATGAGAGTCAGGCTGTCAGGGATCTTAATGAGGATGGGATACGCATATATAACCGCCTTGACGAAATAGCACAGATATTGTCTTTACTTTATGGATACTGGAAAAATCGAGATAGATTTGCATGTTCACTGTGACTATAGTCAAGTTATTGAGTTTTATTCTGAATGCAAAGGTTATGAGTTTTTATCATATTTGTGACATTATAAAGGATTTCATTTTATTGGATTGTATTCTCTTTTTTATTTGTTTGACCTTGACATTTTTTAATTTGAAAAATAATTTTGCTCTATTCATTTTATAATAAATCAATATGTTTCGAATAAAGGTTATAGATCATTTTTCTGCTGCTCATCAATTGATTGGTTATCCTGGGAGATGTGAAGGATTACACGGTCATAATTGGAAGGTAGAGGTTGAAGCAGAGGGAGAGAAACTTGATGAGATAGGCATGCTAGTAGATTTCAAAGAGTTGAAGAATTTATTGCATGGGGTGCTGAAAGAGATAGATCATCAACATCTCAATGCATTAGAGCCTTTTAGGAATCCTAATCCCAGTGCAGAATTGATAGCACGGTATATTTATTATCAATTGAAATCTATAATTCCTCCATTTGTCTATTTAGTATCAGTCTCTGTTTGGGAATCGGAAAGCTCAAGAGCCAGCTATTATGAATAATGATATACTAATGAACTAAATTTATGGATAAGGAAAGAATAGAAAAGGCTGTAATTGAAATTTTAAAGGCAATAGGCGAGGATCCTGATCGTCCAGGTTTAAAGAGGACCCCTGAGAGAATCGCCAGCATGTATGAGGAAATCTTATCTGGCCATAAGAGTGATGCTGAAAGAGTATTAAAGGGGACTCATGAACTTGAGCATGAAGAGATGGTGATAATAAAGGACATTCCCTTTTATTCAATGTGTGAACATCACATGCTCCCTTTCTTGGGTATGTGCAACATTGCATACATCCCTGATAATAATAGGATTATTGGGATAAGCAAATTAGCCAGGGTAGTAGATATCTTAAGTAAAAGGCTTCAGGTTCAGGAGAGGCTAACTAATGAGATTGTCGAGACAATAATGAATAGTCTTAAACCAAAGGGCGTTGCTGTAGTAATAAAGGCCAGGCATCTTTGTATGGAGATGAGGGGAATAAAAAAATCGAATACATATATAATAACCTCTGCAATTAGAGGAATATTCATGAAGGATATAAAGACCAGAGAAGAATTTTTAAAGCTAATCGAATAAACCTATATTATATGATAATGGATCGTTTTAGGTTTATTGTACATCATGTAGATTCTAACCCACTTGTTCTGAGGTTAATAATAGTATTGATAGACAATATAATTATATAAAACTAAGAGAATAGTCAATTATTAAGGAGGAGTTAGTTTATGGATTTCAAATTTACAAAAGAACAGGAAGAATTAAGGGCGGAATTTGAAGCATTTTTCAGAGAGGAGATGAAGAATGCTCCGCCTGAATATGGCAGGGGGGGACTCGAGGGCATATATGCAACAGATGAAGGATGGAATTTCCATAGGGATGTAAGCCGAAAGCTTGGTGAGAAGGGATGGCTTTCGCGTCCATGGCCAAAGGAATACGGCGGTCAGGAATCTCCCATTTCAGAACAATTGATATTCAGCGAAGCGAGGGAGAAGTATAGGGCGCCTGGAATAGATATTTTTGGTTTAGGTATGTTTGCGCCTACTCTGTTAGTAGCAGCGAATGATGAGCAGAAGAAGAGATTGCTGCCTCCCATAGCCAAGGGAGAGGTCGTATATTGTCAAGGGTGGAGCGAGCCCAATGCTGGATCTGATTTGGCATCGCTTGCAACTACTGCAATTAAAGATGGAGATCATTATGTAGTCAATGGGCAGAAAATTTGGACAACAGGGGGACACAAGGCTGATCATATGTTCCTCCTCGCACGAACGAATACGGCTGAGAAGAGGGGCAAGGGGCTTTCTGTTTTTAATTTGAGAATGGACCTTCCGGGTATCGAAGTGCGTCCTATTTTGTATATGGATGGCAAACATGTTTATAATGAGGTATTTTTTACTGATGTCAAGATACCGGAATATGACAGGATAGGACCGGAGAATGATGGATGGCGACTAACCAGAGAGACCATGAATTTTGAGAGATCTGGTGTTGGGATGTTTGCAGAGGGCTTCAATATCCTTGATGAGCTTGTGGAATATGTGAAAACCACAAAGCGTGATGGAAAATATCTCTCAGAAAATTCAATCGTAAGGCAGAAATTAGCCAAGATATATGCGGATTTGGAAGCTGGTTATACTTTGGCCTATAAGATTGCATGGACTCAGGAGAATGCCGGACTCATGTTTGCTGCTCATCTTGCATCAGAGGCAAAACTCTTTGGCAGTGAATTGATGCAGCGTATATCCAATTTTGCCACAGAGATTATGGGACCCTATGGGCAGTTAGCTCATTCCAAATGGTCTCCATTGGATGGCGCAATGATTGAAACATATCAGTTCTGCATGGGAATAAATATAGCGGCAGGAACATCTGAGATTCAGCGAAATATAATAGCCTGGATGGGATTACAGCTACCAAGGCTCAAATATCAGCCAATGGCTTAATATCATAGAGTCGTTGAAGAGAGATGTGTTGACTTTACCTGAGAAAGCGGGGTGTCTCTCACAATAGTGTTTAGATGTTTATTATTATTAAATTAGATTATGTAATATAAACTATTAAGAGAATTTATTTAAATTTGACGGAATGAAAAGAGAAATACTAATCGCAGTTATAATAAAGGAGGATGCAAAATGGATCTTGGATTTACATCAGAACAAGAGATGTTAAGGGAAACAGCAGCGAAGTTTTTTGTCAATGAATGTCCATCAGAGAAGGTAAGGGAGATTGAGGAGAGTGAGAGCGGATACTCTTCTGAGCTATGGAGCAAGATAGCTGAGCTTGGATGGACAGGGGTGTTGTTTCCAGAGGAGTATGGCGGCTACGGGGGGCAGTTTATAGATATAGTTATCATCATGGAAGAGATGGGACGCGCAGTTTTTCCAAGCCCCTTTTTCTCAACAGTTGTTCAGTGTGGTATGCTCATTCAGGAGGGTGGCTCAGAGGATCAAAAGAAGGACCTTCTGGCCAAGATAACAGAGGGTAGTTTGATAATGGCCTTTGCCCAGCATGAGGAGGATGGGAGCTATCTTCCTTCAGGGATAAACATGAAAGCGGAGGCATCAGGGAATCAGTATACCCTGAACGGCACAAAGATGTTTGTTATGGACGCCAACATTGCAGATAAGTTGATAGTGGCAGCCAAGGCTGATGCCGGCATTACCCTTTTTCTCGTTGACGCCAAGTCTTCAGGCATAACCTGCACTAAGATGCCGACTATTGGTATGGACAATTGCTGTGAGGTCATTTTTAAGGATGTTAAGGTAGACAAGGGTGATATTATAGGCGGAGCAGGCAAAGGCTGGGATATAATAGAGAAGATATGGGGTAGGGCCTCTGTTGCCAAGAGCGCTGAGATGATAGGTGGCTGCAAGGCCTCTATTGATATGACAGCAGAGTATTCGAAGGAGAGGGTGCAGTATGGTCAGCCCATTGGAGGATATGACGTTCTTCAGCACTATATGGCGAACATGCTTCTTGCTTATGACACGAGTTTTAATTATCTGCATAAGGTAACCTGGATGATAGATGAGGGCATGGATCATGATAAGGAGGCTTCAGCGCTTAAGTCTCAGGTGAATGAGAATTATAAGTTTATCACAGAGAGGGGGGTCCAGATTCATGGCGGGGTTGGCACATCGAGAGAGTTTGACATAGGTCTTTATTACAGAAGGGCCAAGTCCTTTGAGTATGTGATGGGAGATACGGATTATCATTATGAGAAGGTTGCCAAGGCTCTTGGACTTTGATATTTTATTGTATGAATAATATAAAATACAATGGGGGGAATATAACATTTATGTGGAGGACGCTTCGTATTTTCAACAATTTGTTATGGATTACCCTCACTTAATAATTCTATGCTCAATATCGAGTATAAGCGGATAAAGTAGTCTATGGTTACAACTGAATTTGTTTGTTGTAACTATAGACTTTTAATCCGCATCGTAAAATAGTTCCCTTATATAATTCTACAAAATAAAATAAAATGTAATTATAGAGATCATCGTTAATAATTAGGAGGGATAGATATGGATTTTAAATTCACAAAAGAACAAGAAGCCTTAAAGGAGGAGTTTGAGACCTTTTTCAGGGAGGAAATGAAGAATGCTCCACCCGAATATGGAAGGGGAGGGCTGGAAGGATTATTTGATACAGATGAGGCATGGAGTTTTCACCGAAATATGGCTAAAAAGCTTGGTGAAAAGGGATGGCTTTCACGCCCATGGCCAAAGGAATACGGTGGTCAGGATGCACCTATTACAGAACAGTTGATATTCAGCGAAGCTAGGGAGAAGTATCGTGCTCCTGGATGGGATATCTTTGGTTTAGGTATGTTTGCGCCAACCCTTATGGTAGCAGCGAATGAGGAGCAGAAGAAGAGATTACTTCCTCCAATAGCCAAGGGAGAGGTTATGTATTGTCAGGGTTGGAGTGAACCCAATGCTGGATCTGATTTGGCCTCCCTATCTACCACTGCAATAAAGGATGGCGATCATTATGTTGTCAATGGACAGAAGATCTGGACATCAGGCGCGCACAGGGCTGACCATATGTTTCTCCTTGCACGAACAAACCCGGCAGAGAAGAGGGGCAAGGGGCTTTCAGTCTTCAATTTAAGAATGGATCTCCCCGGTATTGAGGTGCGTCCTATTTTGTATATGGATGGAAATCACCTGTATAATGAGGTATTCTTTACGGATGTGAGGATTCCAGAATATGATCTTATAGGCCCAGAGAATGATGGATGGCGACTAACCAGAGAGACCATGAATTTTGAGAGATCTGGTGTTGGGATGTTTGCTGAGGGCTTCAATGTCCTGGATGAGCTTGTGGAATATGTAAAGACTACAAAGCGCAATGGCAAATTCCTCTCAGAAGATACTATTGTACGACAAAAGATAGCAAAGATTTATAGTGATTTGCAGGTAGGTTATACACTTGCCTATAAGATTGCATGGACTCAGGAGAATGCCGGACTCATGTTTGCTGCTCATCTTGCATCGGAGGCCAAGCTATTTGGCAGTGAATTGATGCAGCGTATAGCCAATTTTGCTACAGAGATTATGGGGCCTTATGGGCAGTTGGAAAATTCAAAATGGGCGCCCTTAGATGGCGCTATGGTTGGTGCTTATCAGTTCTGTATGGGTGGGAATATCGCAGCAGGCACCTCTGAGATTCAGCGCAGTATAATAGCATGGATGGGATTGCAGCTTCCAAGGCTTAAATATCAACCTATGGCCAAATAGCCTAAAGGCTTAAAAAATAGGAACATCTGTTTTGTCTGACCGATTAGTTATTATATTATTTGATTAGGATATTTTAATAATGGAGTGTAATAGTTATTATTCCCATATAATTAGTTAATATTTAATACTGATAAATTGTGAAAAATGAATTAGAGATATTTAAAAGGAGGATGCAAAATGGATCTTGGATTTACATCAGAACAAGAGATGTTAAGGGAAACAGCAGCGAAGTTTTTTGTCAATGAATGTCCATCAGAGAAGGTAAGGGAGATTGAGGAGAGTG